>CAZOCV010000126.1:0-10640 GCA_964578395.1 uncultured Pirellulales bacterium | reverse complement strand
ACGGAGCCGGCCGTGGAACAGCCGCGGCGGTTTTACCTGCCGACGGAAAAAAAGGGAGCGACGGTATATATCGGTTATCCCGGCATGACGCTGACGAATATCGAGGATCGTTACGCGATGGATGTGCTGGCGGGCATTGTCGGTTCGGTGCACGGCTGGGTGCATGATGAATTGCGAGGGGCGGGGCTGGTGTATTACGGCTGGTTTTTCAATTTTCCCGGCGTGTCGCCCGGGTATCTGGCGGCGACAGCGCAATGCGAGCCGGACAAGGCGAATGAGGTTCTGGAACGCATCGAACGGCTGATAGGCAAGGCCGCACGGGGCGAAGTGACGGATGACGAAATCGCCCGTTCCAAAAGCAATTGCATCAATGAAGAGGTTTTAAGCAAACAAACCAACGATGACGCCGCTCAGGCGGCGGCGCTGGATGAGTTGTACGGTTTGGGGTATGACTGGTCGGCGGAATATGCCCGACGTATTATGGCGATTACGCCCGAAGATGTGCGACGGGTGGCCGGCAAGTATCTGACGAAGCCCGCGACCGTGACGATTATTTCTTCGCAGGCTCCTGAGCAAACACTGTCACAAAATGAACCAAAGAATTAAATGATGATTCGCATCGGCATCAGCATGAATTATCGTGAAACGCCTAACGGTGTGGAGCAGGCCTATCTCGATCAGGGATATTTTGATTTCCTCCCGCATGACGAAGTAATTCCCGTGCCGTTGATACCCACCCTGAAGGAAATGCTTCAGGAACGGATATTGGATGATCTGGCGGGAATTATTATTACCGGCGGCAACGATCTGGATCCGCAATTATGGGATGAACCGTGCCATGAGAAAACAATTTTGCTGCACCCGCGCCGCCAGGCGGCCGATTTGTCGTGGTATGTGCGGGCCAGAAAACGCGACCTGCCGGTTTTGGGCATTTGCATGGGGATGCAGTTGATTAATGTCGCACAGGGGGGCGGCTTACATCAGCATCTAAATGAGTATGAAGGTCCGGTGGATCATACGCAGGGCCGCCATGAATTAATGATCAGCCGGGACAGCCGGCTTTATCAGATGTTCCAGCAGGAACGCACCTCGGTCAACACCAGTCATCATCAGGGCGTGGCGCGTCTGGGGCATAATCTGCAAATTGCCGCCGAGGCCGAAGACGGAGTGATTGAGGCCATCGAGCACGATAAAGCGGCGTTTTGCATGGGGGTGCAATGGCATCCGGAGCGCGACATCGCCAATCCTCTGAATCTGGCTTTGCTGAAAGCCTTTTTCAACGCGGCGCGGGATTATCAGAAGGTGGGCTTCAGCGGTAACGTCTGAGGTCGCGTTTAACGTCCAAATCCTGCTGCTTGCGGCGCAGTTGCTGGCGTTTGTCGGCGGCGCTTTTACCGCGGGCGACGGCGATTTCCACTTTGACGTAACCGCGGGAAAAATAAATGCGCAGGGGCACCAGGGTGAAGCCTTTCTGATTGATTTTGGTTTCTATTTTGTGCAGTTCCCGGCGATGGATAAGCAGTTTGCGCGGCCGGACGGGTTCGTGATTGGTGATATTGCCGTGGGAGTAGGGTTTGATGTTGCATCCCATCAGCCACAGTTCGCCGTCGCGCAGGCGGCCGAAGGCGTCTTCGAGGCTGGCGCCGCCTTCGCGGAGCGATTTAACCTCTGTACCGACAAGGGCAATTCCGGCTTCAAATTTTTCGAGTAATTCGTACTCGAAGTGAGCCTTTTTGTTTTTTATTGTGGGGCTGAATTTGCCCGCGCCGCCGGATTGTTTGCTGGTTTTACCCATAATTCCATGTTTTTTCCATACGTTTCCGTCAGTTTAACGTCATTCCCGCCGGGATGCAATGGGGGACCGATAACAGAGGGGTAACGGCCGATAAGCCGCATGAAGACGCACTTTCCGCGAGTATCTTGAGAAATTTTTTTCGGAAAAGGATTTTTTCTTAACAGGTGTATTTGGCAAAAATTAAAATAAAGGTTATACTTGCTTATATACTTGGTACGGGTTGAGAGAAAGACAGGAGAGCAGCTTTGAGGCAGCAGCACACCGTAGTGCATATTTTACCGCAGGGGTCGGCCGGCGGGGTCGGTGCGGATATGTATTCCCAGCTTTTCAGTTCACAGGCTTATAACGATAGCGTTGAAAGAACGGTTATTATCGGTCCCTGCGACCTGACCTCTTCGGGCGGTCAACATACGTTATATCCGGAGGAGATACTCTTTTCATCGCTTCAGGGCATAGTGCAGCATCCGGCCGCCCGCAAACTGGCGGAGGTGGAATGTAAATACGGGGTTCGTTTACTTTACGGTCGCACTCGCTTTGGCCGTGAAGCCAACAGCGGGTATTGTCGGCCGGAAGTGATACTGATTGACGCCGCGCGGGCGTATGATCATCCGGTCAACGCGCTGAAGGGCTGGATGTACGAAGAATTCGGCCTGGACAGTCTGCGCTACGAATTTCACCAGGCATACGAACGAGCGGTGCGTTTCGCGCCGGCGGCGCTGGCGGCGTTACGCGCCGTGCAACTGGCGGACCCGAATCGTCCGGCGGTGATGCTGGCTCAGGATGAACTGGGCGTGCCCATGCTGCTGGCGGGAATGATGGATCCGCTGGCGGCGTATAAAACCGTATTTTGGGCGCAGGGGTGTTCGTCGGCCCTGCGGCAAATCGAATCGCATCCGGGCCATGACACGAGATTTTATAATCTCATGGCCCGCGCGGAGCAGGAACACTTTTACGGAGAGGAATTGTTTGCGCCGCAGGATGATGATTATCATTACGCCCTGATGCGGGCGGCGCGCCATTGCGATACGATGATTGCGGTAAACGATATGGTGGCGCGGGAATTGCGGTTTTTCAATCCGGCGCTGGTGCATCTGCCGGTATTATTGTGCCCGCAGGGCATCTCTGAAGATGACGTCAGCGCGCCGCGCCGCCAACAGGCGCAGGCGAATCTGCGTCAGTTTGCGGAAAATCTGCTGGGATATCGTCCCGACATTATTTTATCGCATACTATGAAGTTATCCTTAAAGGCGGCGGTTTGGCGCGACTTGCGCGTATTGTATCATCTGGAAACCAAACTGGCGGAGGCGGGGCAGCGCGGCGTTTTTTATCTGGTGGCGACAGATCAGCCCGCCCGTTCCGCGGAAGATGTTCGGTGCATGGAAGACGGCTGGAACTGGCCGATAGGGCATCAGCAGAGTTCGCCGGACCTGAGCGATCAGGAAGCCAGAGTTTACGCCTTTATTCAGGATTTCAATCATCATTGTCAGGCATTACGCATTATTTTCATTAATCAGCCCGGTTTGTGGCGGCAGGGGGCCGGCCGACGCTGGCCGGAGGGCATGACGGGAGCGGATCTGGAACTGGGCAGCGATATTGTTTTTTCCCAGGGTATTTATGAACCTTTGGCCCAACAGGCCTTGTCGGCGATGGCCGGCGGGGCGTTCGGCGTAGTCACGACCAGTGCCCGTTCACCCCAATCGTCAAACTTGATACCTGCGGATTATATAAATCTATCCGGGGTATCGGGGAATTTACGGGATTTATCGGCCTTGAATCAGGCTACACGGGATTTGGCGGAAGAGCGTACCAGCGTCGGTTTGGCCGAGGAAATCTGGTCCCGGCTAACCAAAGCCACGATGGAAGAACGGATTCAGGCCGGAATGGAATTGCATGCAAGGTACGATTGGGACGTGGTATGCCGGGAGTATTTTCTGCCGGCGCTGGACCGAGCCTACAGGCATCATCGGCTGCGTCAAATTGCCTGATAAGCCCTGATAAAGCCTCATTTTACCTACCCAGGACGGCGGGTTGACTTCGCTGACTATCCAGGCTAGTATTGTCCGGTATGTGTCGTGGGTTACGAGTGTGTTTATGCGGGGTGTTGGCCGCGATAATAAGTGGTTGCGGGAAACCCCCTGTCCCTGTGGATGAAGTTCTTCCGGGTGAGGAACAAGTCATTGCTGCCCCTGAGATTCGTGATGAATTGCTGTTGGTGAGCTGCTACTTCCAGCCCTATCAGGTCGGCGGCGGCGTAAATCTGCTAACACTGCCCTTTTGGGAAAAAATGAGCCGTGACGGAACGGTCGCAAGCCGTGACAAGCAAGCCGGTCCGGCGGGGGAATGGGGTATTTCCGCGGATATGATTCAGCGCTGGCGGGAGAATGGTATTCGTGTAGCCGTGGGTTCGGAAGACATTTGGCCGGAGGTGGTAAAAACCCTCCAGGACCAGGGCGCCAGAGCCATGCCGGGCAGGTCGGCGTATTATCGGCTGACCGGCCAGACGGTGGATTTCCCGCTTCATGCCGTGGGGTCGCAAACGGTTTTTCTTTTCCGCGGTGGTGCGGCGCCGCGCGGCAGAGAGTGGCCGGCGGGTCAGATTTTTTTCCGCATCGGCTGCCGGCCGTATGGTGACCACGTGGAAAACGGGCCTTGTTTTTTCAGTGTTGTGCCGGTCGTGGTGAACGCGGAGCAGCCGCTGCACTATCCCGGTGTGGATATCCCCGAAGCGCCGGGCCGGCGGGAGTTGATTATTGATGAGTTGCTGCTGGAAGGGGCGCTGCCGCCGCATCGTTTTCTTTGCATAGCGCCGCTGGATGCGGATAATGACATCAATAACGGCGGCAAGGTTTTGCTGACGTTCGGCGAGGAGCCGGCCGTGACGCGGTGGGTGGTTTTGCTGGCGCCGCGCATGATAACGGGAAAACAGGTGAAGAAACAAATCGAGACGGCCAGACAGCCGTCGCCGTGAGCACATAAAGGACAAACGTGTCGGAAACGCCCCATCTCAATGAATCGCCGCCCTCGCCGCCGGAGGATAATTATTATCGCCGGCTTTTTGATAACAGCAATTTTGGCATTATCGGGACCGACAAAGAGGGCCGGATTATCAGTTGGAACCGCACTGCGGCCCAGTTATTCAACGCGGAAGCGCGGGAGATGATCGGCCGGCATGTGGAGCAAATCGTGCCGGAGGATCGCCGGGATCTGCTCCATCGCGTTATGGAGCGGGCGATCAGCCGCAAGCAAAATGCCGAATTCGAAGCGGAGTACGGCGATGAACGGGGGGAGAAAATGCATTTAGCGGTTTATATCGCTCCCATCCTGGACGAACAGGGCCAGGTGCGGGAACTGGCGGCCTGGGTGAGGAATATCACGCGCCGCAAAAACCTCGAGCGCCAGTTGCTGCAGGCGGAAAAAATGGTTTCGCTGGGTACCTTGTCGTCAGGGGTGGCGCATCATTTTAATAACATTCTGGGCGGCGTGATGACGTTTGTCGATTTCGCCCTGCAAACCCAAAATCCTGATACGCGCCACCGGGCGCTGGAAATGACCGCCGAGGCCGTCCAGCGTATGGCGAAAATCACGCGGTCGCTGCTGACCTTCGCCGAGCAGGATAATCGTCAGTTCGATTTGTCCGATTTGACCGAGGTGGTGCTGACGTTTGTGCATCTGGTGGAAAAGCCGCTCAAGCAGAAAAACATCAATCTGGAAATGCACCTGCACAACGTCCCGGTGTTTGAAGTGCCCGGCTCGCGGGTGCATCAGGTGCTGGGCAACCTGCTCGACAACGCCGAACAGGCGATGCCTGAAGGCGGCCAGGTGCATATTCATCTGCGTCAGGAGCAGGACGAAGTGGTTTTGCAGTTCACCGACACCGGCTGCGGCATCGCGCCGCGCGACATCGGTCATGTTTTCGAGCCGTTTTTCACCACGCGCGACACTATGGTCGGCGGCAACCAGAAGGCGGCCGGCCTGGGCCTCAGCGTTGTGCACGGCATTATTCACGAACTGGGCGGGACCATTTCCGTAGATAGCGCCCTGGGGCAGGGGACGACGTTTACCATGCGTTTTCCGATTATTTCAGCGTCGATTAAAAAACTACAGACGCCGGGGGCGGAGCCGATGCCGTGAAAGGGTCCACCGGAAAATTGCGTATCGCGACGTGCCAGTTCCCCGTCAGCGCCCATATCGAACGCAACGCTCGTGCGATAGTTCGTTTGCTGCAGCAGGCCAAAAAAAGCCGCGCCGATATCGTTCACTTTTCCGAATGCGCTCTGAGCGGCTATGCGCCGACGGACTGGAAAAACCTCAAGGGGCTGGACTGGAATGGGCTGGTTAAACTTACGCAGGCGATTATGGCCCAGGCCAAAAAGCTGCGGTTGTGGGTGGCGTTGGGCAGTGCGCATCGGCTAACACCGCCGCACAAACCGCACAACAGCCTGTATTTGATTAATCCCGCGGGGCGCATTGTTGACCGCTATGATAAGCGTTTTTGCATGGCGCCGGAGCTGGCGCATTATTCCCCCGGCCACCATTTCGTGACGTTCACCATCAACGGCGTCAAGTGCGCCTTGTTGATTTGTTTCGACCTGCGGTTTCCGGAATTGTATCGAGAATTGAAAAAGCAGAAAGTGCAGTGTATCCTGCAATCATTCTATAACGCCCGCCAAAGCGGCCCCAGTGTGCACACCCATATCATGCGGCAGACCATGCAGGCCCACGCCGCGACCAATCATTTCTGGGTGTCGATGGCTAATTCCAGCGCTCGCTATGCCCCATATCCTTCGTGCTTCATCCGGCCCGACGGCGTCATCGAACGGCAGTTATCCATGAATCGCCCCGGCCTGATGGTTAATACCGTTGATCTTCATAAAGATTATTATGACCCCGCCGGGTCATTTTTCCGGCATGTCGCCGCCGGGCGGCTGTCCAACGGTCCGGCCCTGAACGATAAACGCTCCCAGCGCCGCAAGAATTGCCTGTAATTACCCGCCGTTGGCCCCGCGAAAGACAAAATACACCGCCCCCATGATGCACAGCCCCGCCCAGATAAAGTCGGTGCGGAAGCCTTCTTTCATATAGAGAATCGAAAACGGCACGAACACCAGCAGGGTTATGACCTCCTGGAGGATTTTCAACTGCCCGACATCGAAGGCCGTATGCCCCAGCCGGTTGGCCGGGACTTGAATCATATATTCAAAAAACGCGATGCACCAACTGACCACGGCGGCGATATACCACGGCCGGGCCGACATATTCCGCAAGTGCCCATACCACGCAAAAGTCATAAAGAAATTTGAAGCCACCAGCATCAGCGCCGTCCAAATCAACGTTTTCATACCAGGGTTTTCCAAAAAGTATTTGTAAGCCATAAATGGCGGCGGATTATACCCCCTGCCCCGTTTTTCAGCAATAGTCGCGGACATAGGTCCTATAGGTCCTATAGGTCTTATAGGTCTTATAGGGCCTATAGCATCATTCCGCTTACTGTCATGGCCGGCAAGGGGCTATGACTTTAGCCATTGGATGGCAGCGGTGAGTTTGTCGCTGTCAGGGCCGCAGTAGTGGGTTACGCCGGCGGCGACTCCGGCGGCCTGGTAGGAGGCGGCGACAACTTCGGGCAGGGCGGGTTCGCCGGCCAGCCAGAGTTTGGCCGGGGCGCACAGGGCGAGCAGGCCGGGCAGGTCGTGGTATTTGGCTGCACCGGGTACGAACGCCGGGTCGTCAATCGCGGTGACGTTCACGAAGCGAAAGCCGCCGGTGTCGGCGGCAACCTCGGCGATTGTGCCCCGGGCCATGGCCGCAGCGGCGATAACCAGCGGGCTGGAGGTTTCATCCAGGCCCGCCAATGCGAGGGGCGTTTTCGAGTTACTGAGTTTTTCGGAGTAGCGGATAGTGGTCAAAATATCGCCGACTCGTTCGCAGAAAAGTGGGTAATTATAGCAGAAGGTGCGGGGGACGCTGCCGACTTCGCCGTTGCCTTTAATCATGCGTGTTTTCGTAAGGGGCCCGCCGTCAGCAAGGAAGTCGCCCTGATACAGTAAATCCACGCCGATGATGCGGTGGCCGCAACGGAGCATTTCCTGCACCTCCGGCCGGGGATAGCCATCAGCCGTCAAAAGACCTTGCTTGCCGTCTTTGGTTATCCAAATAAGTGTGCGTTTGATGTCGCCTTGCGGGCGGAGAATGAGGGCGGGAAGCTGCTCATTGCGGGCGGGCAGGTTGATGCGCACGATTTGCTTACTATAGCTGTCAGCTTTTTCTGCGCCGATGATTTCCGCCGTCACCGCTGCGGTTTCAGCAAGCGTACCGCCGAGAATTACTTCCCACGCCCCGCCGACGATGGCGCGATATTCAGCCAGCGTGGGTTCATCCCGCGGCGTCAGGGCGTCAAGCTTTTGGCGGCTTTCGGCGGCGAGCCGGCGCAGAAAGTTGCTTTCGTAAACTTCACCGGTCTGGTCGCCGGTCGGGGCGGGGTGGTCAGTGTCCCAGACGGTCAGCTCCTCCGGGGTCAGTGCCCGAAAGTCGCTTTCGATGACCGGATTCTTCAGGCCCAGGCCGAACTGTTGGTTGATGCGGGTGTACATCAGCGAACGGCTGACGCAGTTATAATTGTGGCCGAATTGCAGCAGGGCCTTGCCCCCGACGTTATCGGCAGCGCCGAGCAGCGTGTAAAGCTTTTTAAGGTCCGGCATGCCCTTGGTGTCGATTTCCTTCGTCCAGTCGTTGGCGCTGATAAGGTACAGCGGCTGCGGCGCAGTCAGGGCGGCGAAGTCGATATTGCCCGCCCCGATACGCAGGTAGGGGGCGTTTTCGCATTCGCAGCCGCCCTGCATGGCCGTCGAGACCATCACCACGGGAATGCTCATCGTTACCCGGTCATCGAGGGCGCAGAGCATGAACGATTGCGTGCCGCCGCCGCTGCAGCCGGTGACCGCCAGGCGAGCCGGGTCCACCTCCGGCAGCGAGAGGATAAAATCGACGCTGCGGATGCTGGTCCAGCACTGAAGGCCCAGATTGTTGAGCAGGTGCAGCGCCGCCATCGAACTGGACAGCAGCCAGTTTTTGGGATGTTCCAGGTTTGGCCTCGAAGAGGGATAATGGGGAACCTGCCTACTGTCGGCATTGCCCTGCATGTCATAATTGAAGACGATGCAGCCCATGCGGGCAAGCTGCACACAGCGGGCCTGCATCGGGCTTGTCGAGCCGCTTTCAAAGCGTTCGGAGCCGTCGGCCAGAGATTGGCGGATGCTGTCGGGATCGTTTTGGAAAAATCGGCCGTTGCCCCAATGGCCATAGGGACAAAGCACGGCGGGCATTTTATCTTTGGGAGCCGCTGGCCGGTATAAGTTGCCCGTAACAAACTGGCCGGGGAACGACTCGAAATATACTTTCTCGATGGTGTAATCGCCCATGTCCATTTTCCCGTGGATAACGGGATTGAGCGGAGTTTTGTCCGGCCAGGGCCACAGGCCGGCGGCGACCCGAATCTGCCGTCGAATGTGTTCGGCTCGTTTGACCCATTGCTCGGCGGTCTCAACCGGCTGGAACGGGAAATAGCCGTTGAGCGTGTTTAATTCGCCCAGGCGGCGGTCCTGGGGGAGTTTTTTTTCGGGTACGGCGGAATTGTTTTCCATTGCCGCTCCCGCCATGGCGCTAACAGCCAGAAACACCATAAAAACAATCGCTTTTGGCATCATGACAACCTCTAAAAAACTGAACCGACAGCGTTTTATTACCTCTATGGCTACATAACATGTTATTCTAAACGCAGTTAAGCGGGGTGTCCACGTATAAACCATTTTTTGAAAAATATCTTGCTCTGGCCTGAAATATGTGGTAAGATGAAACGACAATAAAGGTGGAACCGTGAGGGAGAGGAGAGAGCCATCCCCACCAAGTTCCCTGTGTTTTTTTGCGCAACCGACAAACCGTCAACAGGGGCGGTTTGCAGATGGTTGATCTGTGTGTACATAACTAGTTCCTGTTGCGGAAGAATAGGCGTTGGGAGTTCAGCCTTCAGGCTGGCCGTTTTTTAGCTCCCAAACGTCGTTTTCGATAAGGCCAAGCTGAAGCTTGAACTCCAAACGGGCTTTCCGCAACAGCAACTAACCAGAGAGAGATGTCTATGAAGTACGGTCTATGGCTGGGATTCATGTGTGTATGGACGGCGGGATTAAACGCGGCGGCAAATACCATCATGCCTTCCGGCGGGCAGGCGACACTGCTCATCGAGGGCAGCGGCCAGGTGATGGATGGCGAGCATAATATCCCTTCGATCTTTTTTAATCAGTCGGGCAGTTGGGGCGGTTCGCCCATCGGCGGCACGGCCCTTAATGCCCATCAGCAGATAGTCACACCGGAAGTGCCGGATATCACCATGTCGGCGTCTGCGCTGTCGGGAGCGGATTTTTATCATAGTGCTCCCAATCAGATGACGGTCATTCTTCGTGCCGCGCCGGCGGCGTCGCTGGCGGGTGCGGCGTTCGGACAACCCTACTTTTATGCCGATTTCAAAACCCATGCAAAAACGAAAGTTCAGGGATCGTTCCAAATCGACTTGCTGCCCGGACAGCAAGCTGAGGATTATGTTGATCTGTTGGTTGACATTGAGTATGTCGGGCTTCTGAGCCGTGAGTATTACGCACGGGCGACGACGAGTGCGGTAGTTACGATATATCCCACGCCTTGTCAGGGCTGGACCTGGAGCCATCAGGCGGCGACGACGGATTATACTTCCGGAGTAAATCCTTTGCAGGAAGTGAATGTCAATGAACAGGTGGTGCTGAACCGTTCGTCGTTTGCGGGCGGCAGCGTCACCTTCAGTGCGGAACTGGACTGTACG
>CAZOCV010000125.1:7358-10844 GCA_964578395.1 uncultured Pirellulales bacterium | reverse complement strand
GCCAAAAAGCAGGGTCGGCCGATCGTGGGAATCATGTGCGAATATACGCCGCGGGAGCTGATTATAGCGGCCGGAGGCGTGCCGGTTTGTCTCTGCGGAGGTTCGGCAGACACCATCCCCGCCGCGGAGGAAGATTTGCCCGCCAATCTCTGCCCGTTGATAAAAAGCACCTATGGTTATCATCGGCAGGAGGCCAATCCTTTCCTGGAAATGGCCGATCTGCTCGTGGCGGAAACCACCTGTGACGGCAAAAAAAAGATGTATGAGCTGCTGGGACAAAAACGCCCCCTGTATGTTCTGGAACTGCCGCAGAAATCCGATGATGTCCATGCCTTCGAACATTGGCTCCGCGAACTGCATAAATTAAAAGAAGTGCTGGAAAAACGTTTCCACGTGGAAATTACCGACGACCGGCTTCGACAAGCTATTCGCCAAATGAATCAGGAACGAAACCTGCGGCGCCAATTGGCGGATTTTATGGCCGCCGACCCGCCGCCTTTGACCGGCCGGGAATTGCTGGATTTTAAAAGCAGCATTTCCGGCATTGATGCCGATCTGGAACAATACCAGAATATTATATGCCTGCTGCGGAACCGCAAGCCGGATAACGCCCTGAAACAACGGGTGCGCGTACTCCTGACCGGCGTACCCATCGTGCACGGCGCGGAACGAGTCCTGGAAATCATTGAAAACAGCGGCGGCCTGGTGGTGGCCATGGAAAATTGCACGGGCCTCAAGCCCATACGGGATGACATAGACGAAAACGCCCCTGACCCCATAGAGGCACTGGCCCGGAAATATTTTCATTTGCCCTGCTCGGTCATGACCGTCAATGCAGCGCGGATGGATCTGCTGCGGCAATTGCATAACCAATATCGCCCCCAATGCATCATCGAAGTTATCTGGCAAGGGTGCCTGACTTATCAGGTGGAATCTTTTTTTGTTAAAGACCTCGCCGGCCAGTTGCATATTCCATACCTGCCTATTGAGACGGATTATTCCCCCTCGGATTCCGCCCGTATCCAGGTAAGAGTGCAGGCCCTGTTTGAGACGATCCGCGGTTCTATCAGCGAGTAAAGCCGTTATGAAGCCGGTATTATTTTGCAGTCCCTATATTCCTCCGGAGTGGATCGCCGCTCACGGCCTGATTCCGAGCAGGATCTTGCCCGCCTGCTCCGCGCACGCCGATGGAGTGGATATTTCCCTTGGAGTATGCCCTTTCGCCCGCGGCTTCATCATCGCTGTTCTCCATACCCGGGATATTACCGCCGCCCTTTTCACCACGACTTGCGATCAGATGCGCCGAGGGGCGGATTATGTCGCACAACGAAGCCATATCCCCTGCTTCCTCATGCATGTTCCGGCCACCTGGCAAAACAGCGCCGCCCATGCCCTTTATGGCCGCGAATTGCAGCGTCTGAGTAATTTTCTCCTGGAGGTAGGAGGCGATAAGCCCGACCAGCAGGATTTAATAGATATTATGCTCTATTATGATGATATGCGCCGAAAGATATGCAGCAGCCGGCCATGTGCCGAGGCGATGGAATTTGCGCAATCCCTGGCTCAGTTTTATCAAACCAATAAATGGTCCCTTCAGGTGAGCCGCCGGAAGCCGCCGGCACAGGGCATCCCCCTGCTGTTGCTGGGAGGACCGTTTATAAAAGATGATTTATCTCTTCTCGACCTGATCGAAATGAACGGCGGGCGCATCGCTCTGGATGCTTCAGAATCCGGCCTGCGAACCTTCCCGGCGCCGTTTCAGCGCCGAAAAATCAGGAAGAATCCGCCGGGAGAACTGGTGGAAGCTTATTTTGGCTCCATTGTCGATGCGTTTCGCCGCCCCAACAGCGAATTATATAACTGGTTAAAACCCAAAATCCATGAATACGGGATTGAGGGTATCGTTATCCATCGTTATGTCTGGTGCGATATATGGCATGGCGAAGTGCAGCGTTTGCGGGAATGGGCGGAGTTGCCGATTCTGGATATTTGCCGCGGCGACGAAGAAAATCATACCCAAAACCGTACCGAAATTCGCATCCAGGCGTTTATGGAAACGCTGAGGTCAAAACATGCCTCATCAAATTAATCTGGAGCAATGGGAAAATCGGTATCGCAACTTATGTGCGGCCGGACTCGAAGAACCGCCGTATGGCGGACCGCTCAGCCGGCATGTTTGCGACGGAGACACCCGGCTGACAAAACTTGTCTTTGATGATTCTCCCGCGGCGTTGCGGCTCTGGAACTTTTTACTGACCGAAAACGACCGCCTGGCTCAGGCGCGTGCCGACGGCAAAAAAATCATCGCCGCGATGAAGGACCTGGGGACCGTTCCGGTGATGGCCTATGCCTCGCCAAAAATGGCGGCCTTTTATCCCGACGGCGCCTGGTGGATCCCCTGCATCATGGAATTGCGGGACGATTTGCTGCATATCGCGGATTCGCTGGGCATCGATGAATCCTTCTGTCCCGTTCGCGCCATGCTGGGAGCGTTTCTCACCCAAGCGCACTTTCCCATGCCCGATCTGCTGACTTGCAGTGTCGGAGCCGTCTGTGATGATTTTTCCGTTATCGCCCAGCGGCTAAACGGCCTGGGCTATCCCATCCTGTGGTGGGAAATTCCTCCGCGCCGTACGCCCTCAAAAAAAGAAGCATCCGTTGTGCTGCCGGGGGGTTTTAGCGCCGAACCGGGTCAGTTGCAATTTGTCCGCTCGGAACTCGAACGGCTGCGCCAATCCCTTTCCGCGCTGGCCGGAGAATTTCTTACCGATGAAATGCTCACCGTGGGAATTCACAAGGCAAACCGGATTCGCTCCGCTTTATCCCAATTGAGAAGGCTTGTTTTCACCGCGGACATTTGCCCCCTGCCGGCGCTGGAAATGCTGATTGCGGAAATGCTGGCCCTTCATTTTTGCTCGGACCAGGATGAATCCTTGCGGGTGTTAAACGATTTACTCGCCGTCGTCACCCGCCGCATAGCGCAGGGAGAGGGCCATTTTTCTGCCGACGCCGTCCGGATTTTCTGGGTCAATCCGGTGGCCGATCTGCACGTCATGAACCTTCTGGAAACATGCAACGCGCGATTATGCGGAACCGAATATTTGTTTTGCCATGCCCTCGACCCCATACCTGTGGATATTCCGCCGCTGGAAGCGCTGGCCCAAATGGCATTGGCGGACCCCATGGTCGGGCCCGCCTCCGACCGGGCGCAGCGTATCTGCCGTGATATGCAAACCTTCGGCGCTGAAGCCGTGGTCATCTCCCGCATCCCCGGCGCCAGCCATTGCGCCACCGAAGGGAGCATTATCGCCGATATCATCCGGAAAACCCTCGATAAGGTTGTCCTGGAAATTGAAGTACCCCCGCTTACGGATGCCCTCCAGCCGATGCTGCAAAACCGGCTGGCCGCGCTCGTCGAAACGGTTATAGAACGGAGAAAAACATGATTTGCGCTGGAATGGATTTAGGGTCCCGTGCCATTAAAAT
>CAZOCV010000125.1:0-7258 GCA_964578395.1 uncultured Pirellulales bacterium | reverse complement strand
ATCGACATCGGGGGCCAGGACAGCAAATATATCCGCTTGAATGAAAACGGCTCTGTCCGTGATTTTTCCATGAATGACCGCTGTGCCGCGGGAACCGGCTGCTTTCTGGAAGTCGTGGCCAAACGTCTGGGCGTGGAACTCGATGAACTGGGACCTCTGGCCAGAAACAGCAGGCAGCCGGCCGTCATCAGCAGTATGTGCGTCGTATTCGCCGAAACCGAAATCATCGGACTCTTGGCTCAAGGCGCTGCGCCGCGGGACATAGCCGCCGGCGTGCAAAAATCTATCGCCTCCCGCATCGTTAGTATGGCCGGCCGCCAGTGCCAGCCTCCCGTGGGCTTCACCGGAGGCGTGGCCTTAATCAGCGGCATGGATAACGTTTTGCAATCCGCTTTGGGAAAACCCGTCACGATTGCTCCTGATCCGCATTACACCGGCGCCCTCGGCGCAGCGCTTCTCGGGGCCAAACGTTGGAAAAAAGAAAATAACCTCTTCACGGATGGCCGCCGCCAGGCCATTTCCGGTTCCTTGAAAGGCTGATTCGATGATTAATACCGAACGACGAAAACGAGTCATGCAGCGCTCCATAAAAATCGGACACTGCGTCTGCGATCCCAAACAACCCTGCCCGTGTGCTTTGTTCAAGGAAAAAAACATCTGCCTCTGCGCCGGCGAACGGCTGGAATCCCCCGTCGGTCCGGTTCGCCTGACCCAACTGGTGGAAAAAGCCGGTTGTGCCTCGAAAATTGATCAGGCGTTTCTCAAGCAGGTCCTCAACGACCTCCCGTCCAGCACTGACCCGCGGGTGCTTGTCGGCGTACCCGCCGGCGATGATGCCGGCGTTTACGACCTGGGCGACGGCCAGGCCCTGGTTCAGACCGTGGATGTTTTTACCCCCTCGGTGGACGACCCCTATCAATTCGGGCAGGTGGCCGCCGCCAATTCGGTAAGCGATATTTACGCCATGGGCGGCACGCCCGCCACAGCCCTTTCCGTACTGGGTTTCCCGGTTCGTAAAGTGCCCGATCAGGTCATGAACGATATTCTTCGCGGCGGAATAGATAAAATGAACGAAGCCGGCGTCGCCATCATTGGCGGCCACAGCATCAACGACCCGGAAATCAAGGCCGGTTTCGCCGTAACCGGATTTATCCCCAAGGATAAAATCGTCACAAATGCTCAGGCTCAGGCGGGAGATGTATTGATTCTCACCAAACCTCTGGGAACCGGAATCGTTGCCTTTGCCCACCAAATTGATCGGGCAGCTCCTGAAATCGTCGAGGCGGCGGTGCGTTCCATGACAACCCTCAATAAAACCGCGGCCGAACTGATGGTAAAATTCCATGCCCACGCCGCCACGGATGTCACCGGTTTCAGCCTCATGGGTCATTTAACCGAAATGATGTTCCGCAGCGGCACCCAGGCGGAAATTATCTGGGACGACATCCCCTTTTTCCCCGGCGTATTACAATGCGTCGCCGACGGTATTTTGCCCGGCGCTATCGAGCGTAATAAGGAATCCTGCGGCCGCCTCGTTGACCCGGATAACAACGTCTCCGAACTTATGGTCGATATGTGTTTTGACGCCCAGACTTCCGGAGGATTGCTGATTGCCATTGCCCCGGACCAGGCCGAATTCCTTTTAAAAGCCCTCCATAATCATGGAATTACCGCTGCCGCCGTCATCGGTAACGTCAGCGGCAAAGGACAAGGCCGCATCCATCTGAAAACCACTGGCGCACGCAAGATGCCTCAGGAAACCATAAACACCAAAAAGGCTTTCGCCGGGCAGTCCTCCCTGGCCCCTGATTCTTTGTGTTCTGATACGCCCGCCCCGGTGACAACCCCCTCCGGTTGCTGTTGCGATACGCCCGCGGAGCCGGCAAGCGGCTGCTGTTCGGCCGGAACTTCAACTCAGGAGCCGACCGCCGCCGCGAATTCGGCACAGACTCAATTTTCCTCTTTTTTGGCCGGCGTCAGCCGACCGGGCGGCCTCGATGCCTTCACCAAAGAGGCCATTAATCTTGCCTTGTGCATCGCCACACGATGCGAACCCTGCCTGAAAATACACCTGGAAAAAGCCCAAAAAATGGGTTTTTCCCCTCAGGAAATCGACGAAGCTGCCTGGTTGGCTATTGCGTTTGCCGGGGCGCCTGCTATGATGTTTTATAATGTCGCAAAAAATACCGTGGATCATTCCCCCAGGGAATCCCTCAACCATGAACCACACTGCTGTAAATAAATTCGGAGGTGACGGGCGTCTGGTGGCGCTCCTGGTCTTCAAAACCAGCGTGGGGCGTGAGAACGTCCTGGGTGGGTTCGATTCCCATTCGCCTCCGCCATTTTTTTTGATAACCTTCCAGTTCGTTTACTCGTAATGATGACGCGGAAACAATAAACGTTATGAAGGGTAAAAGTATGGCAAAAAACTTTTTTCAAAAAATTGCCGATAGAACCGCTTCATGGAGATTGTATTCTTTTTTTGTGCTTTTTACCCTGGGGTTGGCTCTTTTGGTGTTTGGCGCGGTTCGTTCCCACAGCGGATTGCAAAATTCCGATCCGGCCGCCGGAACCCATGCCGGGACAACTTTATCCGAATCGGAATTAACTCGATTATTATCGGTGGGCGGCGTCACACGCAGCAAAACCGGCGAAATCAAAACCATTACCAGTCAGGGCGATAAAGGCGAACAAGCGTGCCCTACCTGAGTAAAGTAACAAAAGGGCATGGTGGCCATGACCAAAATAAAATCCTTTACTCAAAAACTCATTCCCTGGCGCATCTGGTCGCAATTGGCGTTTCTGTTTATCTTGCTTGACCCGTTGGCGCTGCGCCTGCATGGAATATGCGCCCCCGCCTTTCACTGTTACGCCTGCCCGCTGGCCGCCTTTGCCTGCCCCATCGGCGTTTTGGCCAATTTCAGCGCCATGCATTTATTCCCTTTTCTGGCGGTGGGCATTCTGGTGATCGCCGGTGCTTTACTGGGGGGCATCATCTGCGGCTGGATTTGTCCTTTTGGCTTCCTTCAGGACCTGGCCGCCAAAATCCCCACCCGTAAATATAAACTGCCCTCCTGGACAGGCTATGGCCGCTACCTGGTGCTGATAGGACTGGTGCTGTTGATACCTTACTTTTTTGGCAAATCGCATCCGCTCTTCTTTTGCTCGGTATGTCCCGCCGGCGCCCTGGAAGCCGCCGTCCCCAGCATGATTCGCCAAGCCGCCGCGGGCAATGACGTTGTCATCCCCAATACCCTCAAAATCATTGTTACCAGTCTGTTTTTACTAAGTATGCTGTTCCTTCATCGCCCGTGGTGCAGACTGCTTTGCCCGCTGGGCGCCATTTTCGGCCTGTTCAATAAATTTTCGGCTATTTTCCTAAAATTCAAACCCTCAGAATGCAATAGCTGCAAAGTCTGTCATAAAAAATGCGGCTTCGACCTCCAGCCCAATCAAGACCCCAATCCGGATCACTGCGTGCGCTGCCTCGATTGCACCCAGTGCCCCACGAACGCCCTGACCCTGAGCACCGTTTTTCATCGTTAGGAAAATTACATCCGTTTTATTGCATGGCAACGGCTTGTCGCGCCTTGGCCGCCAACTGCCGGATGTGCACCGCTGCGGGCAGATTCATTATTCTTCAGGTTTTGGGAGCCATGTGATTCCAATAGGCCAAAAACGCAGTATAGAGCCAAATAGCCGCGGCCACCAGTAAAATCAACGCGGTCAATCTCCGCAGCCCTTTCCAGGAATATTTCACCAGAACCACACTGGTTAAGATGCCGCCTGAACCGGTCAAAATAAAACCGAGTCCCGACATCACGGGATGAGTGGTCAACGAAAGATTAATGAACCGCAGGCCCATCAGCACCGCCGTTAAACCGGCAAAAAAAGCATATATGCCCAGAGGCGCCAAATTCCAATTTTTCGCCATCGCCCAGGCCGCCGCCAGAAATAATACGCCCAGCAGCACCGTCAATTCTCCGTAAGCTATATTATAGGGACCGGGCAGCGGCCAGGTAAACGTCATGATAAAACCACAAACCGCCGCCACCAGCCCGCACGCACCAAAGGCCGGCGCCCAACACGCCCTGTGTTCCAAATTCGTTTCCCGCCAAAGAAACCAGGACAGCACCACATGCGCCACCACCATATTAATCAGCATCAGCGTTAAATAATCCGTAAACATGCTCTCACGTCCTTTCTTTCAGGAAAACATATCTCGTTCCCGTTACGAAAAAAATCTGTCATTCAACGCGATATGAACACACCAAGCACAGCATAGATCGGCGCAGCGAAACACTCTTTTGAGCCAGAAGAAAACTATTTTATGCCCAATGATAGCCGGATTACCCGTTGATTTCCACTGTGCTGATAAAAATTGATATAACCCTTCACCCTGACATTATATGAATACAAAAAAAGCCATGGTTCTAAAACCATGGCTTGTTATCTGGCAAAAGCATTTGCTTTTCGATGTTACCAGCGGTTGCCGCCGCCGGCGCCGCCGCCACCACCGCCGCCGCCATAACCACCGCGACCGCCGCGACCGCCACCGCCGCCGCCACCATAACCGCCGCGTCCGCCGCCGCGACCACCACGGCTACCGCCGCCGCCGCGAGGACCATCGGTCCGCGGCTTGGCGACATTAACCTTGATGGAACGACCATCAATTTCTTTGCCGTCCAAGGCGTCTATGGCCGCTTGCCCTTCTTCTTCACTGGACATTTCCACAAAGCCGAAGCCCTTGCTCCGACCCGTTTCACGGTCCATCACCACTTGGGCGCTTTGCACGGTCCCAAATTCGGTGAACATCTGTTCCAGTTGGGTGTTATCCACCTGATAACTGAGGTTGCCAACATACAATTTCTGACTCATGGTCAATACTCCGTTTCTGCGGGGTCCACGCCCCATATCGAGATATATGGCCGTTTACGCATTCGGCCTAAACACCTATTTCAGTGCGGCGAGACGAAGAAAAATGAGGGGCGGGGCAGAAACCAAACTGTCACGTTCCCGATTTGCTCGTTCGACGAACCCTTAAATGTACCATTCCGGCTTCTTAGCCTATGCCGGGACTATATCCGCCAGATATCAAATTGAAAAGAAAAATCCGCCAAAAAATTATATTTTCTTACTGTAGTTTCTGTGCCTTTGGCCGGAAATGAAATTACTTAAACATATTCCCTATAAAATTTGGATATTGGATAACCAGCAGGCATATTAACCCCCATAATACCAAGGTAATTAGCAACGGCCAGTCACGGGTCGCCAGAAAGGCCGGATCCTGTCCGCGGCGATGGTGATAAACCAGTTGCAGATACCGAAAAAGTCCATACATAACGAATGGGACCGTCACCAGCAAGCCCCGCGTGTGAAACGTCTCTATCGTATATATATCGATAACGTAAAGAACGTAGCAGACAATAGTTACGCTTGTCATCATGGACACCGCCTGGTCCAGAAATGCCGTGCTGTAATCCTTCAAAACACTTCGGGAGCCGGCATGCTCGCCCATATCCACCAGTTCCGCCCGCCGCTTGCAAAATCCAAGAAATACACTCAGCATCAACGTGCATAAAATCAACCAGTGCGAAGGATGAACGTCGATGGCCAAACCTCCGCCCCATACCCGCAAAACAAACCCGGCCGCGATAGTCAATACATCCACAATAGCGACACGTTTCAAATACAGTGAATAAGCCAGGTGAATAATAATATAAATCGCCAATACCAGCACAAATCCCCGCCCCAAAGTTCCGGCCAGCCCGAAGCCTATCCCGAACGTGACGCCGATAAGCCCAATGACCCATCCTGAATTCAAAATTCCGGCGGCGATGGGACGATCTTTTTTAAGGGGGTGCTGGCGGTCCTCCTCGCGGTCGCACCAGTCATTAAAAACATAAACCATGCTGCTGACCGCACAAAAACAGATAACCGCCCGCAATGACGCCATTATTTGGCTAAAATCGCGAAATTCGCGGGAAAAAAGCAGCGGAGCCGCCACAAAGGCATTTTTCAGCCACTGGCCCGGCCGCACGACGCTGATAATAGCCCGTAACAGCTTGTTATCACTTGAGTTAGCTTGAGGTTCCGTCGTCATATTCACACCATTATGCCATGTAGTAACCGCGAGCTTCGCGTAAAAAAACAGAACTCTCATAGCTTAATCGGCATAACCGGCCGGATGACTTTGATGCCACTGCCAGGCGGAGGCAATAATCGCCTCTAACGTATCGTATCGCGGTTGCCAGCCAAGGTCCTTGCGTAGCGTATCCGCCGACGCAACCAGTCGGGTGGTATCACCATCCCGGCGGGCGACTACCTGGTACGGAATTTTTTGGCCGACAACCTTTTCCGCGGTTTTTATGACCTCCAGCACGGAATGACCGGTCCCCGTGCCAATGTTATAAACCCTTCCCTGGCCTGGCGTTAAGGTTTTCACCGCCCGGATGTGGGCATCAGCCAAATCCTCTACATGGATGTAATCACGAATACAGGTTCCATCGGGGGTGTCATAATTGTCGCCAAAAACACTGATTTGCTTGCGCCGACCCAGCGGAACCTGCAAAACCAGCGGAATCAGGTGGGTTTCGGGCCGGTGGTCTTCCCCGAAGCGTCCCTCGCCGCTGCCGCCGCAGGCATTGAAATACCGCAAAATCACATAACCAAAGCCGTACGCACGGGCGAAATCCTGAATCATCCGCTCGATGGCCCACTTGCTGAAGGCATAGGGGCTGTCCGGGTCTTTGGGAGCCTGCTCGGTTAGCGGCTTATCCGAGGGGGCATATACGGCCGCCGTACTGGAAAAAAGGATTTTTTCCACACCGGCATCCTGCATCGCCTCCAGCAGGGTCAGTGAGTTGGCGACATTATTGCGGTAATAGTGGCGGGGATTCGCCACGGACTCGCCGACGGCGATGGAAGCAGCAAAGTGCATGACGGCATCAATACGGCGGTCCTTCATCACGGAGATAAGGGTGTCGCGGTCGGCCAAATCGCCTTCGATAAGCACCCCCTCAGGCAGCGCCGCCCGGTGGCCCTTGCTGAGGTTGTCATACACCAGCACATCCATCCCCTGCTGAAGCATCATCCGCACCGTGGCGCTGCCGACATACCCAGCGCCGCCCGTAGCCAGTATTCTCATAATCAATCCTTTTTAGTATATCTTGCGGAAAAGAAGTTATGTCATTCCCGCGCAGTGCCTGTCCTCGACCTGATCGGGGACGGGAATCCAGTATTTCCGTCTGGATACCCG
>CAZOCV010000124.1:0-11094 GCA_964578395.1 uncultured Pirellulales bacterium | reverse complement strand
GGATCGGTAAAGATGAGGGGATTATTGGCGCAATAGGTATATCGGTTCAGGCCCTGGGAGGCCATCGTTGGCAAGACGGAATCGGCCTGGATGAAGCGGGCGATGTCGGGGGCGTAGTAGCGGGCGTTGTAGAAGTACAGGCCGGTGTCATCATCGTGAATCTGGCCGGTGAAGCGGCGGTCCACATTCGCGCGGGTGGGAGCGGTGTCGAAACGGTCAGAACCGAAGGCCTGGTAGCCGTAGCGTTTGACCACTTGGCCGACGGTGAAGCCCTGGTCAAATCAGCCGGAAATGCTCGACAGACACGGATTATTGCCAATGACGCCGGGTAATTCGCCGATTTTTGCAGTTTATGACACGCCTCTGGAAGCTGATTAGCCGACGCGGTTGCTCAACGACCAAATTCTTCCTTGCCAAATCGACAACGGCTGGCCGAAAGCAAGACGGGAACCGATAACCGAACGTAAGCAGAACAATTATGCGAAAATGCAAGCCAAAGGGGGGGCAAAACAGGGAAAGACCATGAAAGACTATGAAATATAAACCGCGATTTTACAGCAAAAACCGCGGTTTTGACTGCGCCCGGCGGGACTTGAACCTGCGACCTACGGTTTAGGAAACCGTCGCTCTATCCTGGCTGAGCTACGAGCGCCTGATAAAATCATAACTTTATTCGAGCCAAAATCAACCCGCATCTTATCAGGCGTTTCGCTGCTTTTATCCTTTTGCTCTCAGGAACGAACCAACTTTAAATAATGCACCGCCTTATCGCTTACGGCTTGATGGGCGCGTAAGAGCAGTTCGGGATAATTGACGCTTTGCGTCGGGGCGTCCAGCGACTGCCGGAGGGACTGGCCCGCGGTCAATACCAGATCCGTGTTGACCATTCGAAAAAATCGAAGACAGACCGCCGCTGGCGGACACGACACCTATGGCAACATAAACGGGTCAGGATATTAGCGATACGATCATAAAGGTGCGACGGACGTCAGGATGGCAGTTCCTTGATATTGAAAAGCACCCGCAAACGACTAGGCTCCATGACATCCGATGACATCCAGTCGTCGGCGATAGGCGTGAGTTTATGCCAGGCCGTATCTTTGCCGTCGGTCAACTGGAACCGTCCCGCGTCATCGCGCACCGGCGCGCCGTCTTTGACCACTACGGCCCATTCCGTGGCGACATCGGCCGCCGCACTGCTCAGCGCCAGGCACAAAGGACCATCAAACACCGCCGCTTGAGATGCGTCTTTCTTCCCGGCGGGCCAGCGCACCAGACGCACATCGCCGCCCAAATCCACCGTCACGACATCGTCCGCCTGCCACTCTCGCCGAACAATCAGGCGTTTGCCTTCCCGCACACCATCGAAGTTTTGCCCGTTCACCGCAACTTTCAGATCGCCGGACCAGTCGGGAACCCGCAGCCGCAGAGCGAATGTCGTCGGCAAGGAACACGCCACTTTCAGACTCACCCAGCGGCAACGCGGGAAATCACTGTCCAGTGTAAAACGCACACCTTTATCGTTAAAATTGATATCCGCCTGACCGTAAAGGTTGACATCATAACCGTCCGCGGCGGGTGTAATCAGGTATTGGCCCACCTGACCCAGCGCCCACGCGCCCCAGAACGAACAGCAGCCGGGATTTTCGCTGCCGAATTTACCTTCCCAGCCCTGCCAGAGTTTGCCGCCGATAACGTCCTGCGCGTAAATGCGATGCCCAACTCCGCCGGTATAAAACTGGTTAAAGAAAAAATGGTTCACCAGCACATGCTCAGCGTCATCGAGATATTTCATGTCGCCGGTTACCTGAAACATCATCAAATTAATCACGACATAATCCGCCTCGGCGCAGCCTTCATCCTGTGGCGATTTGGGCATGCTTTCGGGTACGCCGCCGGTCACCAACCGCACCTCGCGGCACCAGTTGAGATAATCCTGAATGCTGGCCATTATCCAACTGTCGCCGGTCAGGGCGTACAAATCCAGCGCCCCGCGGTACATTGACAGACTATGATGCGTATGATGCGTGCGGCCGAGCTGACGGGCAATCCGCCCGGCTAGAGCGAAGGCCTTTTCATCCTGGTCAAGACGATATAGCTTAACCAGACCGTCGAGACAGTGGCCGTAAAATTCATGTACGCAACCATCCCCGTTATCACGCCAGTGCGGATATAAAGCCTCGAAATAGTGTCGCATCCGCCTGGCGGCCTGAAGGTAGCGTTCTTCGCCGGTGTCTTCATAAGCGTCCATCAGGCCCCGCAACGCAAAAGCATTGCCGGAGACAAGGCGGGCATCTTTCTGCTCATAGGGTTTATCCGGACCAAAATAACCTTTTTCATTTTGCAGCGGCAGCACGATATCACCCGCCATAGCGCGGAGATCATCGGCGGTGGACCAGTCATTTTGTCCGGCGACATGGACCAGAGACAGCCACCGCCCAATCTGGTCACCCGGCCAGTCCCACCACAACGCCCCCGGCGTTCCCGTTGCGGTCGAGCGAAACGTTTCCCGGCTGTAACGGTCCAGACGAATCAGCATATTGGCCATCGCCGCCGTATAGCGTGTGCCCAGTTCCCCCCGCATCTGCACCTGCGGCCGCGGCGCCGCTTTTTTATCCGGCGTCGCTGCCGCGGATACAGTTGCCGCCATCATCATCCCTATCAGCATCATACAAATACTTCCAGATAACACGATTGCCTTGATATGTTTTAGGGAACTCATCATAACGTCGCAAACTCCTTATAAACCACAGCCATATTACTTCTGACGTTTACATAGTCATTCCCACTAAGATGAATTATGGATAAATAGCAGCCATTTCCTGGCCCTACCCATAACCATACGTATCATGCCCATAACATATTCATGGCCGTTTTTTTGTCTTAACTTATATTATTGGCATAATCTGGGAAACAACAGGAAACAATAGTATATATATAAGATACTATTCCTTGATACCCATGAAAGCAATATGATAAATTATCTGCTTGGGGATTAGCCGCCAACGCCCTGAGATAATACCGCGAAAATCCAAGGCAGACAGAAAGCAGAAAATCGAACAGATAATCGCCGACGCCCTTCACCCCATACGCCTCGCCGACGCTTGACAATATCTCCTTACTGCCTCACGTGCTATCCATGAGGTTGTGTTGGCCCAAGGATGAACATCGCTCCGCTAGGCTAAAACCACCTTTCCGTATTTTGTTACCACCACATATAGGGCTTGCAGGGATTGCCACTCACGCGATCTCCATAGGGCGTAAGCCGGTATTCCATATCCGCAAAATCCCGAAAAGCCACGTGGCCGTCCAAAAAAGCGATATTGCTGCCCTGGGGTGTGCCATCGGGATTTATATGAGGCGGCGGCTCATAAAGAGGCGTGCTTAATCCGCCCAATCCCCATAGGTTAATATACGTGGCGAAATTGGCAACATCTCTATCCGAGCCATTACTGCCGCCGGACGGATCATCGCCGCTGTACACATAATCGAACACTACTTCCTGTTCGGAAGGAAACCGATCGGTGATTTTATAGGCATAATCCTTGCCTTTAGCGCGTAAAAAGTTGACGCTGCGGTATTCGGCATAACTAACCCCCGCCGTGTCCTCCTTGCTGGGCGGCAGTAAACACATATAACCCACGACACGAATATGCGTCTTGCGCCAATTTAAGTCCGTAGGTTCATCGCATTGCATATTGGCCAGAGTCGCTGTATTATAGGCGGTACCCGGTTCAGAATAACGCCAAAGAAAATTAAGATCACCGCTTTTAATTTTTTCCAAGGGACAAAAAAACGTGTATTTGCTGCCGCCGGTGCTGATGATCAAATCTGTCGTGGCGTAATTAATATCCACCGGCCAGTGAGCATAATAAACGGAAGGAAGATTACCTTCATTATCAGCGGCAAAAATGTTAAACCCGATCATCATCTGATTCAGGTGCGTCTTGCACACAGCGCTTTTGGCCTGTAAACGGGCTTTGTTCAGGGCGGGCAGTAAAATACTCACCAACAGGGCGATGATAGACACCACCACCAGCAATTCAATTAACGTAAAGGCTTTTCGTTTGGCGTTCATAGGCGTTCTCCTTGCCATAACTCTCTGGGTCGCTCTTCAATATACGCGTCCTGCCGCGGAAAAGAGGCCCGCACCGAAGTGCGGGCCTAATCCATCATCGTTTTCACAACCGCTGCGGCGACCACACGATGGGTTCTTTTTTACGGAGCAGCGGGATAGGTGTGAACTTGCAGCCATTCGGCGGATAACGCCGCGAAATCGGCCAGATCCGTCGTACAATTGTTGTCTTTCACGATATCCGTGGGACTATCCAGGCATACGGTGATGCCGCCTTCATCCGCGTACAGCATCTTGACGTCTTGGGCGCTGAGGGGATAATTGAAAATCTTCAATTCATCAACCGGCCCATTGAAAAAGCCGCTGGTGCCCGTTGAAGCCCACCAGATTTTACCCACGAAGAATCGAGAACCTACGTCACGCGGTTCATAAGGGGTGTTTCGGGTAAAAATCAGCTCGCCGTTGCGGTACACTTTAGTTGCCTGATTTTCATAGGTCATGACGAAATGCAGCCATTCGCTTGCCACCCAGGTGCCGCTGCCGATGTCAAACACGATCTGGCTGTTCGAGGTATGATGCTGCTCATAACGCAGCCAGCCATCGGTGCCGTGCTGGCCGAACCACATGCAATCCGCTGCATCTTTGGCGATTACGCCGGCCCAATCCTTGGTGATATCAGCACTTCTGGCCCACAGAGAAATCGACCCGCAGCCATTGGCGGACGGCATTCCATCAGCGAAACATAACGGCACATTGCCATATTCGAAGGCGTCATCTTCGCCGTCGAACACAACCGCCTTGCCGACGACGCCAACGTCATACGTGGGAGTGCCCGTCGTCGCAACCACGGGAAACAGACCATGAACTTCGTCGGCAACATCTTCAAAGCTCCAATGATACACCAGGCCGGGAAACGCCATATAAACCGTAGCGCTCACCGTATCACCGACGAGATTGGTAACCACGCAGTAAAAAGCCTTTTTGTTATCCGCCGCTTCCGCGTCGTGAAGGGTCATCTGAGCGGATGTCGTGCCGGAATACTTGGTGTCATCCACCAGCGCCACCTCATCCCCCGGAGTCCCCGGAGTCGGATCATAATACCAGCGATAATACAAAGGGTCTGCCCCCAGGGGATTTGTGGCGTCGATGGAAAAAAGGCCGTCTTCCCCGACGTTGACGAATGCCCCGCGAACACTATTGATAATCGGCAATGCCGCCTCCATCTTGAACGGCCAGACCATTCCTTTAAGCGTACCACCGGCGGTAAGCTCATCCACACGCCAGAAATAAATAGTCTCGTCACCGGGCAGATTAACCACATAAGACGTGGTGCTCGACGACAGCGGCGTCGCCGTCAGCAGCGCCAGATTATTCGGATCCAAACCCATGTAAACATTAAATCCCTCGGCGGCCACCCCTTCGGCGGCAGCCCAGGATAGCGTCACATTACCATTCGCTACATCGACCGCCCAGCGATTGGGGCTGGGATTATGGGCCAGCAGCCGTTCATTTTCCACCCTGATATCATCGAAATTCATACGTCTTAAATCCGTGGTAATTTCCGTTGTCTCTATCTGGAAGCGTAAGGAAGTTGCCTCGCCGGCCTGCCAGGTCACCTCGCCCAATACCGGAAATGAATCGGGGCCGGGCACCAGGGCTTCAGGAATGACCCAGATAACATTGCTGTTTTGCGCCGCCGCCAATTCCGTATCATCGCTGGCGTTGCGAAAACTGATCTTGAACTGGGTCGGGGTCTCGCTGGCCACCACATGGGCCTGCACCCACATCTGAGCCACATAAAAACCATCGGCGGTGGTGGTGCCCAGATCTTGATAGGCGCCGGTGCTTACATCAGAATTCTGGAGACAGAGCCAGTATGCATCGTCTATGCCCGGACCAAGGTCTTCGGGAACAACGCCCCATCCGAATTCCCTGACGATGCCCACGTCGTAAGTACCGCCAAATTTTGTCCAATACGAAGGCTGGCCCATCCAGGCTCCCACATTGCCGTCATATTCAAAATTACCATTCTCCAGCGGAGTAATTTCCGCATTCACCACGGCGCCGCACATCAATACGGCCGTGACCATCATTAAACTTGCCAAAAAATTCTTCTTCATTTTGTAGCTCCTTGTGATTTGTACTTTTTCACCTCAGTTGTTCCAATCCTTGTCATCATATCCCTTTCATACCATAGTCTGCCCTCCAATCATTGTGTTGATCATTTAATTCATATCGTCAATTCACCGATTTCATCTTACATGCCCGCCTGGTCCACGGACGGCTGCCCTTGAGGTGAAGCGGCCGTCAGAATGCGCCACTCGTCCAGGTTGCGTACTTTGAATAAAACAATCTCCAGCGTTCGGCGGTCTTCACTGAGCCGAAACATGGCATTCGTTTTGGGATGACTGCGGCGCAGATGAGTGCTTTCATAATAAACCCCGGGAAGGCCAAACACCGCGTCCGTTTCCTTCAGAAGATCATCCTGGTTGATAATCCCGAGGACAGGGCGATTGAAACGCATCCGGCCCTGGAACACGATAGCCCGCCCCATGTCGTCACACAACTTATCGATATGAAGCAAATAACTGCTAACCTCAAGGTTTTGGAGAAGGCGAACCTCCACCAGCGATGTGGTCTGGATGCCGGTGGTCTCCGGTTCGATAACCATTATGTCCCGCGGCAAAACAATATTTTGCTTCTCCGGGAAAAGAAACATCTCCCGGTCGCTTTCGTAAGAATTGACCAGCAGTGACGCCGGCATATTTTTTCTAAAATAAATCTGACCTTCCGTGTTCACGAAACAGGAGGCGTCTTCCAACTGCCGAACAAATATATCCTGCCGGAAGGGTATTTTGCTCACCTGCCGGTTGACGACATCTATTTTTACCGCCTGGTTGGCAAAAAGCTCCCGCCGCACAGGTTGACGTTTTTGGTCCTCCGCACCGCCACTAAGTCCGGCCTGCACCCGACCGTTAAAGACCTGCACTTCGGTGCTGTGGCGAAACCGGGTTTTGACGCCGAATTCCGTGCCAAAATCCACAATCTCTGCGCCCGGCGTCTGAACCATGAATCCTTTGGCGGAATCAGGGACGAACGCGGAAAGCACGCCATTCTGTAGATAAATCATGTTGTCGGTGTCCAGCACCATTTCCACAGGCGCCTGCAAAATGACTTCCGCCCCGCTGGTGAATTTGATGCCGGCATAACCATCCAGCAGCTTCAATGGACCCGTCGGCAAGGCGTCTCCCGTTATAAAAGGTCTGTCGGGTTCCCAGTGTGCATTCATCGTTTCAGTGACGGTGGCGATGACCGGCGGCGTCCGGCGGCTTGGGTGCTGCAATTGCCCGTCCAGCCAGATAATCCCCAAAGCGGCCATAAACACCGCGGCTAATTTCATGATGCCCATCAACCATTGTCGCCGTGTCCAGCCTTTTGCCGGCGCCGGACGCGGCGCTTCTTCCGTTACCTGATCGACCGCGGCGGGGAAATTATCCTGGTTTGCTTTCCACTGCGCCAGATTATCCCGCAGTGATACTTCCAACAAATCCTGCGCGATGATTTCCCGGAAAATACCCGTATCGTCGGCAGGAGTAGCCTCGCCATACTCGCATGAATCCGCTCCCGATTCCAGCAGGCGTTTTAAGCCGATATGAATGCCGAGAAAGCGCAGATAATAGCGGCGCGCCTCTCGGCTGGCGCCCAGCAACTGGTCCAGCGCCGCCACATCCTTGTCTTCGGCTTTCCCATCCAGAAAGCGAAGAATTAATTCATTTAATTCACTTATTTCCGGGGCTTCCATTATGATATTCCCGTGGCGACCATGGAGTGCCGCACACAACGCATTAATACATGATGCACGCGCCCCAGCGCTTTATATACCGCCTGCACCGTTTTATCCAGCAAACCGGCGATCTCCTTAACCTCCATGCCGGATTCGTAACGCATCACGATTAAACGGTGGTCCGGCTCGCTGAGCTTCTGCAAACATTTTTTTAAATAATCCAGTTGCATGCTCTGTTCATCGAACAGGTCATGATAATCATCCTCCAGATTTTCCAGGGTGCTTTCACTGAGTTGCCGATGCGTGCGCTTTTGCTGTTTCCAGTAGCGATAAACCAGATTGCGGGCGATGGCGATACCCCAGCGGCGAAAGTCTGTGCCCTCGGTAAATTCGGAAAATTTCTGCCACATGACCGCCGTCATTTCCTGCATGATGTCATCCGCGTCGCTGCTGCGGGGCACCAGGCTCAGAATATAAGAGTAAAAACTTATCTGATTGCGCGTCAGATACTGAATAAAATGACGGATGCGCTCTTCGTCGCCCATTTGTTTTGAAGGCCCGTGGGTGTTTGCTGTCATGGCGATAAAACCTCGGATGGATTTGAAAAATAATGCGGCCCGATGACGTTTAACACCGTTTTTGCCTTTAAGCACTTGAATAGCCAGAAGTTATGTCTTCGCCCGAAGATCATCTCCGGCCTAACGACCACATTAATACAATCACCTGTATAGGATGATTTTAAACCGGAAAATACCCCCGATGTAAAAATTTATTGGCCCCAATCTGCCGCCATCACGTAAGTCTATCAATGACAAGGTATTGCATTGGTCATTTAATTAGAAGGGGGCATGCAAAATGTGAAAACAATATAAAAGCGCCTTTCGACGTATCGGCTATTGGATTAACAGCATAAGAATGAACGTCCGCTAGACGCCGCCCTGACACTCAGGTTGCTCTCCACCAAGGCACTATCCTTCAGCGTGCTATGGACGCCCTGACGTCGAAAGCTTATAATGGCAAACGTAAATTAATATCGTTTAGACCGTTTACACCGTTAAATAAAAAAACCTGGATACTCCATTCAACCTAATTGATATAGGCTGTCTAAATATTACCTTGGGCCCAAAACATGAATTCAAAAGTCTTTATCACACATACGGTTTTCAGTTTTCTCCTGGGAGGTTTGTCCTGGGCGAGTTCGCCTGTGGCCACCGTTTCTCCGAATGATCAAGTGTGTATTCAAATGGTCCTCACCAGCGAGGGCGCTCCAACGTACCGTGTCCTGTTTCGAAATCAGGAAGTTATCGCGCCTTCGAATCTGGGCTTGAATTTTGCGGATACCGGGCCGCTGGCGAAAAATCTAACGCTGGGAAAAATAAGCCGGCGCACCATAGACGAAACCTATCCCAACCTGCTGGGCAAAACCCGCCAGGCCCGCAATCATGGTAATGAATGCTCCGTAGAACTTATGGAAACTCAGGGCGCTCAGCGCCGCCTGCGTGTGGTTCTTCGCGCGTATAATGACGGCGCCGCCTTCCGCTACGAGATTCTCCCGCCCCTGGGCGCCAAAGAGGGCGATGCCTTTGTTCTGACTGACGAGCTTACCACTTTTTCATTTCCTCCCGACGCAAGGGCGGTCTATCAGCCCTTGCCGGGCTTTCAAACATCGTTTGAAAATCTCTACCAGCAGGATTCCGCGGCGACCATTACGCAGGATATGCTGGTCACTTTACCGATTTTGTTTGAGACCAAAACGGCTCCCCCGATATGGGCGGCTTTGACGGAAGCGGCGCTGGTGGATTACGCCGGTATGGAGGTATCGGGCCTCATGGAAAAACCCGGAACCCTCATCAGCAAGCTTGCCCCCTGGCCCGGCCAGGAGCCTATCAAAGTTAAAGGAAAATATCCTCATGCGTCTCCCTGGCGAGTAATCATGCTGGCCGATGAGCCGGGACGGCTGCTGGAATCCAACCTGATTCGCAACCTCAATGCTCCCTGCGCCATCGACGACACCTCCTGGATTGCGCCGGGCAAAACCACCTGGCACTGGTGGAACGACACCGTCGCGGAAAACGTCAATTTTACGCCGGGCATGAACACCGCCACCATGAAATACTACATCGACTTCGCGGCTGCTAACAGCATTGATTTTCACGCGCTGGTGTTTGATGATAAAGGCCGCATCTGGTACGGCACTTTCGACAAAAACTATTTAAAGGAAGACGTCACGTCCGTCATTGGCGAACTGGATATGCCTGAAATCCTGCGCTATGCCCAATCCAAAGGAGTAGGCGTCCGCCTGTGGGTGCATTGGGCCAATCTCGCTCCCAGACTGGAAGAGGCTTTTACCCTGTATGAAAAATGGGGCATCAAAGGACTCATGGTGGATTTTTTGGACCGGGACGACCAGGAAATGGTGCAGTTTTGCCAAAAAGTGCTGGAGTGTGCTGCGCGGCATAAGCTGAAAATTCAGTTTCACGGCGCATCCAAACCCACCGGCCTGGAACGCACCTGGCCTAATTTAATCAACAAGGAAGGCTCCCGCAATCTGGAATACCTCAAATGGACCGACACTCCCGATCCCGAACACAACCTTACCGTCCCCTTCACGCGGATGCTCGGCGGCCCGATGGATTATCACCTCGGCGGTTTTCGCTCCGTCCGGCGGGAGGATTTCAAGCCGATCAACCATGCCCCGGTGGTCATGGGCACGCGCTGCCATCATCTGGCCATGTACGTGGTGTATGAAAATCCCGTCCCCATGATCTGCGATTACCCCACTGCTTACGATAACCAGAAGGGCTTTGACTTTATTCTCGGCGTGCCCACTGTGTGGGATGAAACCCGCGTTCTGGCGGCCAAACCCTGCGATTATCTCGTTATCGCCCGCCGCAAAGGCGACGTCTGGTATATCGGCGGCATGACCGACTGGACGGCGCGCAACCTGGAGATTTCGCTATCATTCCTCGCTGCGGAACCGTACACCCTTAGACAATACAGCGACACCGCCGGCACGGAAAAAAATCCCAATCTGCTCGCCGTCGAAACCAAAACCTGCCGCCAAAGTGATACCCTCGTTCTGCCTATGGCCTCCGGCGGCGGTTATGCCGCTATCCTGAAACCGGCTTCCAACTAATTTGTGTTGCGGAAGGTGACGCGGGCATGGTTACATGGGCTTATGGCCCTTTGAGTAAATTCCGGAGGGATTTTTCCAGGTCGCGCAGCTTGCGGCGGA
>CAZOCV010000123.1:0-11142 GCA_964578395.1 uncultured Pirellulales bacterium | reverse complement strand
AGAATCATTTTCAGGGGGAGGTTGTCGGCTTTGCTGCGGCGGTGGAGGTTGACCATCGCCACTTTAATCATGTCGGCGGCGGACCCCTGGATGACGGTGTTGACGGCCATACGTTCGCCGAGTTTGCGGCGGCTGGGATTGTTGCTGTTGAGGCCGTCGATGGTGCGGCGGCGGCCGAGGATGGTTTTGACGTAGCCATCCTTTTTCGCACGGGCGATGACGCCGTCGATAAAGGCCCCGATGCGCGGATAACGCTGGAAATAGTCGTCAATGAACCGCCGCGCCTCCTCCAGCGACACGCCGATGGAGCGGCTCAGGCCAAACGGCGTCTGGCCGTAAATAATGCCGAAATTTACGCCCTTGGCTTTGCCGCGCTGCGAGGCATTCACCTCTTCGGGTTTGATGCCATAGACCTGGGCCGCGACGAAGCGATGAATATCCTGGCCGCTTTCAAAGGCCTGGCGCAGGTTTTCATCTTCGCTGAAATGGGCCAGCAAGCGCAGTTCGATTTGCGAGTAATCCGCCGCCAGCAGAACGTTGTTGTTTTGTGCTATAAACGCCCGGCGAATTTCCTGTCCCAGTTCGCTGCGGACGGGAATGTTTTGTAAATTCGGGTCGCTGCTGGATAGTCGCCCTGTCGCCGTTACGGTCTGGTTGAACGAGGCGTGAATCCGCCCGGTGTCGGGGCAAATCATGCTCGGCAGTTTGTCGATGTAAGTGTTTTTGAGCTTACTGAGCTTGCGATATTCCAGCATCATTTCCGCTACGGGGTGCTGCCAGCGCAATGACTCCAAAACTTCCTGATCGGTGGAATCGCCGGTTTGGGTTTTTTTAACGGTTTTAAGCCCCAGCCGACCAAACAGCACTTCAGCGAGTTGTTTAGGCGAATCGACATTAAACGAGCAGCCCGCTTCGGCTTGAATTTTGTCATTTAATGTTTCCAGTTGCGTTGACAGTTCCACGCCCATTTTTTTCAGGACCGGCACATCGATGGCGACGCCGTTATATTCCATGTCCGCCAGCACTTCCACCAGCGGCATTTCCACCTCGTCAAAAAGTGTGCGGAGTTCCTTATCGACGAAGCGTTTTTCCAGGCATTCCCGCAGCCGCCAGGTGACATCGGCATCTTCGGCGGAGTAATCGGCCGCCAGTTGCGTATCCACCATGTCGAAGGTAAGGCTGTTTTTGCCCTTGCCCAGCAGGCTTTCGAGCTTGATGGTTTCGTGGCCAAGAAAATCCGCCGCCAGGCTATCGAGGTTATGGCGCAGCCGGGTGGAATCCTGAACATACGAAGCGACCATCGTATCGAATTCCACTCCTGTGACCTCTACTCCCGCCCGTCGCAGTACAGTCAGATCATATTTGATATTTTGACCGGTTTTTTTAACGGCGGGGTCGGCCAATATCGGCTTGAGCGCCGTCAGCGTCTGGTTGCGGTCCAGACATTTCTGGCCCAGCGGGGCCGCCAGCGGCAGGTAGTAACCTGTCCCCGCCTGCCACGAAAAACTTATCCCCACCAGCCGTGCCGCAACCGGATTGGTCGAGGTGGTTTCGGTGTCGATGGCGAAGGAGGTTTGTTTTTTTAACACCTTGAGAAAAGCAGTGAATGTTTCCGGCGTGTCCACCAGTTCGTATTGGCCCGGTGAGGTTTCCGTTAGCGAAGAAAATAAGGAAGCTGCTTGTGGTTCAGTTTTTGCGGCTTTTTCCTGTTTCTCCGCAGGGCCGGCGATGTCGTCCAGTTGAGCCAGCAGGCGGCGAAAATCAAGTTCTTCAAATAACGCCTGCAGCGCCGGTCGGTCCGGGCGGGTTACAGCCATATCTTCCCAGGTGACGTCCAGCGGGGCTTGGCAATTAATGGTTGCCAGTTCCCGCGACATGCGAGCCTGGTCGGCGTTGGCCCGAAGATTGTCCCCGCGTTTGCCGGTGATTTCATCCGCGTGGGCCAGAAGTCCTTCCAGTGAGCCATATTTCGCCACCCATCCCAAGGCGGTTTTTGGGCCGACATCCGGTATGCCGGGAATGTTATCCGAGGTATCGCCTTCCAGGGCCAGCACATCGACCACCTGTTCCGGGCGGATGCCTTTTTTTTCCGCCAGACCCGCGACGGTCAGAGTTTCGTCCTTACGCGGGTCGTACATGGTGACATTTTCGGCCAATAATTGCTCTAAGTCCTTGTCACGAGAGCAGATAACGGTTTCGTAGTCTTCTTTTTGCGCCCGGCGGACAAGAGTGCCGATAAGGTCGTCGGCTTCGTAACCGCTTACGCGAAACACCGGAATACCAAATGCCTGCAAAATTTGCTCAATCCGATCAATTTGTGCAGGTAAATCCTCCGGCATGGGCGGCCGATTGGCTTTGTATTGGGCATACTGTTTTTGGCGGAATGTCGGGCCGGGGGCGTCCATGGCGACGCACAGCAAATCCGGCCGGCGCTGGCGCAGGATTTTCAGCAGCATGGTCGTAAAAATCAGCGTTGCTTTTGTCGGTTCGCCCGACGGCGCCGTCAATCCCCCAGACATCGGGGCATAATAGGCCGAATAAATCTGGGCATGACCGTCGATAATGTAAAGTGTTTTGGACATCGCCTTATCTTCCCACCGGGACGAGAGATACAATAATCTTCTCCAACTTTTTATCAATACTAAAGTTAGGTAAAAAAGGCGTCAAGAACAATTTCTGTTTTCCGGCAGGTTTTTTATTGACCGTTACACATGGCTGTGGCATACTTTCGTTTTGTAGTTTGTACCCGCCGACACCGGATGGGACGCGGAATAGATGCCCATTTTCCGGTGCAGCCGACCTGAATAACCGGAATTCCCAGCAAGAGGAGTTAAACATGGCTGTTGCTCGAGCGCAAACCGATGACAAGAAATCCATGTGGATCGCTTTGGGATTGCTTGTGGTGTTAACCTTGGCGTCACTGGTATTTGCGGTTGTGATGTATATGAATGTCGATACCTACCGCAAGGCGGCGGAAGATGCCAGAACCGAACGCGACAAGCTGGGCGGCGATGGCCAGATTCGCCAGGTGCTGGGGATGAAAAATCCCTCCCAGAAAGGCACGGCGCTGGATGTCGTGACCGCGGACATGAAATGGATGGGTCAGCTTATCGGCGGTGAAGAACTGGCCAATCTCAACCTGGCCGGCATTCGCAAAGCCGCCGAGGCCGAAAGAGATGTCATGGCCAAGCAGCTGGAACTGGTCAAACAGGTTTCGGTGCAGCCCGAACAGTTCGAGATGACCAATGGTGTTTCCAAAGTGCTGGTGGCCATGGTCAAAGAATGGCAGACGCTGGCGGACCGTTTTACGCAGTTCGCCAATGAACAAATTACGGAAAAACAGACATTGAACCAGCAGGTCGCCACCCTTCAGCAGCAGATCGAGCAGCTTCGCGGCGAATTGGATAAAGCCACCAAAGCGAATGACGCCAATCTGGCGGTGCGGCAGCAATTGCTCAACGATCAGCAGGCCAAATATGAGCAGTATGTGCAGTTGCTCAATGGGCAGATTGCCGAAGTGAATGCCAATGCCGGGAAACTGCAGGAAGAAAAAGACCAGCTTAAAGCAACCTTGGATCAGGCCAGCCAGCAACTGATCGATTTGAAAAAAAGTTTAACGGGTTTCCAGTCTCTGCCGGAAATGGAAACAGCGGCCCTGGAGCCGGATGGCCAGGTCGTTTCGGTGGTGCTGCGCGATCGCCTGGCGTATATCAATCTAGGGAAAAACGACCGTGTCTATCGCGGATTAACCTTTGCGGTGTATGACAGTTATAAACCTATCCCGCGCAGCGGGCAGGGCAAAGGCAAGCTGGAGATTATCGATATCATGGATAATGTCAGCAAATGCCGCATCACCGATTTCAATCAGGCCGATCCGATTATGGAAAACGACGTTATTGCCAATGTTATCTGGAATCGCGATAAGCAGTTTCTCTTTTGTGTGATAGGTGAATTTGATGTGAACGGCGACGGGCAGCCTGACCCTGACGGGCGCAAAAAAATTATTGATATGGTTCAGGCCTGGGGCGGTGTTGCTTCTGAGGCGATAACGGTGACGACCGACTTTTTCGTTGTGGGTGAACCGCCGCGGCTTCCCGCGCGCCCGCGTGACGAAGATTTTGACATGAATACCGAACTTGCCGTTGCTTATCGTGCCGCCGAACAGCGCGTCAGCGATTACAAATTAATACGCGACGAGGCCGCTATGCTGGATATCCCGACGTTTAATCTTCAGCGTTTTCTTGCTTTTGTGGGCCAATCGAACATAGCCACTTCGGTAACCGCATCGCGCTGAAGATTTTTTTCGAGTGAAAGCAAAACGTGATTTCAAAGCCCGCTCTTAGAGTGGGCTTTTTTTGCGATGGGGGGCAAAAGAAAGTCAGGATAATTTTCCAATAAGCTTTGGACCCAGCCAGCGGGTGACGGGCAGGGGGAGTTTTTTCCAGCAGGCGACAAAGCGGCGATAGCGGGGGCTGTCGGGCGAGAGCTGGGGCATGTCCTGGCCGTCCGCCAGAAGAAACTGCCAATAGAGGGGCACATCACGGGCTCCCCATTGTTTTTTGAAGGCGTACGTGCCGGAATCCAGCGTGCTGCGGCCGAAGTCAAATATGTTTAGTTTTTGGCCGCAGGCATAGGCGAGCATATCCCAGTAAAGCACCAGATTTACATTGAGTTTACGCAATGCAAAGAGGCTGCCGGACCAGGGCACGTGAAACTTATTGCCGCCGATAAGCGTGAACGAGGCGGCGACGGGTTTTCCCTCCATACGAACAACGAATAGCCGCACGTGTTCGCCGAAAGCCTCTATGATTCTATGAAAAAACTTCCGGCTATGCGGCGGGCTGCCCAGTTCGCGCATGGTCAGCAGATAGATAAGGTAATACTCATCCAGCAGTTCCATGCCGCCCTGATGTGTGGTCGTTTCGCTTTTCTGAGCTTTGCGGATTTTGGTGCGCAGCTTGGTGGTGAATTCTTCCCAAAGGGCTTCGTCGGTTTCGGGCAGGTCCAGGTGCATGGTGACTTTATCGGTGCGGGCGGGCAGGTCGGCGCAGAGCGGTTGCAGATGTCGCAGTTCGACCCATTGGACATGGTGGTTCTGTAATAATTCCGCGGCGGCATGGGTAAGGGCAGAGGTGGTTTGGGCGTCATCGGACAGAATGCCGACGGCGTCAAAGTAGGGCAGACTGCACAGGTGTGTGCCGAAGAGCCTGCTGCGCTGCTCGACCAGTTGCAGAACGCCGCAGGTGTTATTTTCCCGCCGAGCCGTGAGGTAACAGGGCAGGTTGCCGTAGGTATTTTGCATGATCTGGCCCCAGGCGGGGTGATGATAAATTGTGGCCTGAGGGTGATTTTTCAGATAATCGTGCCAGGGGGGCGGCTGATGGGTTACATCAACTACAAGGTCAGCGGTATGAATTTTATCTGATTCCTGAGTCATGTTGTATATAGTGAAACTTCGGCCGAACAATCTTATCTTACGCGATATTACGTATTTACGCAAGCGTCCGCATTGGCGTAATTAATATATGTTGCGGAAAAGAATTTTTGTCATTCCCGCGCAGAGCCTGTCCTCGACCCGATCGGGGACGGGAATCCAGTATTTCCGTCTGGATACCCGCTTTCGCGGGTATGACAGAGTCGCGCCAAGGCTTTTTGCAACAGGAATTAATTACATCCGGACGTTCAGGCGGAGATGTCGATATGATCATCTGAATCAGGGGGCAGGTTATCGGGCTTAACCGGAGAAGGCAAGGGGGATGAAGGGAGGGTGTTTTGATCATCAATTTCCGGAGCGAGGTCGTAGTATCGCTGGCGTTTTTTGTGGCGCTGACGTTCATCTTGGGGTTCAATCCGGCGCAGCTCGACGGCGTCGGTGGTTTCCACCTCGTGTTCATGCTGGTCGGTCATTCGGGCTAACTGGCGGGAGTCGCTTGCTCGTTTGTTGCGCTGGGCGTCCGTGGATTTGGCGGTATCCGCAGAGGCGGTTTGCGCCTGAAAGAAAGTGCCGATAATATGGGGCGGTATGCTGCTCATATCTCATATCCGGAGGTCGGGGTCGGTCACGGCGAGCAGTCCGTTAGCAATATCGGCGCAGGGGTCGGTAAAAGCTTAAAAAAACAGCTTACTCGTCAGAAGTATTTTCAGAGTCATCCGCCTGCGGAGCCGATGGCGGTGCGGCGCCGGGGGCCGATTCCGGGGCGGTATCGGCGGGCTTGGCGCCATTGGTTTCTCCCTCTTCTTTGACGACGCGAGCGACGGCGACGAGTTTGTCGCCTTCATCCAGGCGAATGAGCTTGACCCCCTGGGTGTTTCGGCCGATGTCGCGCAACTGGTCGAGGCTGGTCCGGATAATAATGCCGCCGGTGCTGATGAGCATGAGGTCATCGTCGGCATTGACGGTTTTGAGAGCGACCACCTTGCCGTTGCGATCGGTGGTTTTGATGTTGATAAGGCCCAGCCCGCCGCGGTTTTGCGCACGATAATCGTCCAGGTCGGTGCGTTTGCCGAAGCCGTTTTCGCAAACGGTCAGCAGGCTTGTTCCCTGGGAGCTGATGACCATATCCACCACCAGGTCGTCCTTGCGGAGCTTGATGCCGCGGACGCCGCGGGCGGTGCGTCCCATGGGGCGGACGTTCTCTTCGTGGAAGCGGATGGACATGCCGTCGCGCGTGCCGAGGATAATTTCATCGTTGCCGTTGGTCAGGCGGGCGCCGATGACGTCGTCGCCGGGGTCCAGGCTGATGGCGTTGATGCCGTTTTTACGGATATTGCTGTACGCGCTTAGCGGCGTTTTCTTGACGGTGCCGCGCTGCGTGGCCATAACCAGCATGCGTTCGTCAAAATCACGGACATTGAGAATTTCGGCGATTTTTTCATCTTTGTTTAATTGCAGCAGGTTGGCGATGCTGCGCCCCTTGCTCTGGCGGGAAAGCGATGGGATATCATACACCCGCTGCCAGTAGCAGCGTCCGCGATTCGTAAAGCACAGCAGGTAATCATGAGTGCCGGCGGTAAAGAGGTGTTCGATAAAGTCGCCTTCCTTGGTGTCGCTGCCGATGATGCCGCGTCCGCCGCGCCCCTGGCGGCGATAGGTGTCCAGCGGCATACGCTTGATATAGCCTTCATGGCTGATGGTGACGACGACCTCTTCATCCTCGACCAGGTCTTCGAGGTTGAATTCGGTGACTTCGCCGGTAATTTCCGTCAGGCGCGGCCGGCCGTATTTTTCCTTCATCTCAAAGACATCTTCGCGGATGATGTCGAGAACAAGGTCTTCGCGGGCGAGAATGGCTTCGTAACCGGCGATTTCTTCGGAAAGGGCGGCGTATTCCTTGGCCAGTTTTTCAATTTCCATGCCGGTGAGCCGCTGCAACTGCATGGTAAGGATGGCGTCCGCCTGCGGGCCGGTGAGAAATTGATCGACAGTGCTTTTCTCATGAACAAACTCCGCCGGCAGCAGGTTTTTCAGCGTGGCGTGCTCCATGAGGCGCAGGGGTTTGTTCATCAACGCCAGTTTGGCGGTGGGCACATCGGGGGATTTCTTGATAAGGTCGATAATGGCGTCAATATCGCTCTGCGCCAGCAGCAAACCTTCAACGATGTGGGCGCGGCGGCGGGCCTTGCGGAGCAAAAAGCGGGTGCGCCGGCGAATGACGTCCTTGCGATGATCGATGTACAGTTGCAGCAGCTGACGGATATTAAGCGTTAGCGGCTGGTTGCGAACCAGGGCGATATTGATAACGCTGAAGGTTGATTGCAGGGGGGTATGGCGAAATATCTGGTTAAGGACGACGTTTTCGTCGGCGTCGCGTTTCAGTTCGATAACGACGCGCATGCCTTTACGGTCCGACTCGTCGCGGACGTCGGCGATGCCGGTAATGACGTCGTTATTGACGCAATCAGCGATTTTGATGACGATTTGGGCCTTGACGGTCTGGTAGGGGATTTCGTCAATAATGATTAGGGTTTTGCCGCCTTTGGTCTGTTCGGTGTGATATTTGGCACGGAGGGTGATGGTGCCGCGGCCGGTGGTGTAGCCATCAATGATGCCCTTGCGGCCGCAGATGACGCCGCCGGTGGGAAAGTCCGGGCCGGGGATGATTTCCAGAAGTTCCCTGAAGCTGCAGTCGGGATTATCAATGATTTTGATGAGGGCGTCGCAGACCTCGGTTGGGTTGTGCGGGGGCATGCTGGTGGCCATGCCGACGGCGATACCCGTAGCGCCATTGACAAGCAGATTGGGGAATTTGGCCGGCAGGACCGTCGGCTCGGTCATGGTCTCGTCGTAATTGGGGATGGTTTCGACGGTTTCTTTTTCCAGGTCCGTAAGCATATCGGCGGCGGCGGCGGTCATGCGGGCTTCGGTGTAACGCATGGCGGCCGGGGGGTCGCCGTCGATACTGCCGAAGTTGCCCTGCGGGTCGATCAGGCAGGTGCGCATGTTCCAGCCTTGCCCCATGCGAACCAGGGTGGGATAGACCACCGCTTCGCCGTGCGGGTGATAGTTACCGCTGGTGTCGCCGGCGATTTTCGCACATTTGCGGTGCTTGCTGCGGGGGCCGAGGTTCAGGTCGTTCATCGCCACCAGGATACGCCGCTGGCTGGGTTTTAGCCCGTCGCGGACGTCGGGCAACGCCCGGCTGATGATGACGCTCATGGCGTAATTGAGGTAGGAATCCTTGAGTTCATCAATGATGGACTGGTCTTCAATCCGCTGCGTGGGTTCGGCCGGGGCCGGTGCGTTATTGTCAATTTCGGACACGTTTTTAACCTCTTTTGGATAAAGGGTTTATAGCGATAATTTTATGTACTTCCTAAACTGAACCATTGTATCACCGGATAATAAAATGAGCAATAATTCTTTTGGCCGCACGGGGGGACAAAAGGTATAATCCGGCCGTGGTTCTTTTAGGTTTCAACAGGCACTATTTATTATTGGAGGCTGCATGTTTATTGTTAACACCGAAACCATTCCCGGGATGGATATTCTTCAGGTCAAAGGCATTGTGCAGGGCAATACCATTCGGGCCAAACATTTGGGGCGGGATATTGCCGCGGGATTTAAGAATCTCGTGGGAGGAGAGCTTAAGGGATATACCGAATTGCTGACGGAGGCGCGACGTCAGGCCATGGAGCGGATGATTGCTCAGGCTCAGCAACTGCAGGCGAATGCGATTGTCAATGTGCGTTTCAGCACCAGCGCCATTACGCAGGGAGCCGCCGAGTTGTATGTTTATGGCACCGCGGTGGTTGTAGCGCCGACGGGTCAGGTTAATCCGGTTAACGGCTAAAGGGAGGTTAATAGTTATGGAACATTTTGGAGCTTTTATACAATTGAGTGTGCCGGTATTTTTACTGGCGCTGGCCTGGTTTACGGGACGCACAGTGGAGAAAAGACATTTTCGCCGCCTGGATGAGCAGGAACAGGCCTTGTCTTTTATGGATGTGACCAATAAAAAGGCCTTTACGGCGGGCGTTAATCCCGCTCGACATGGGATGTTGGTAATAGGTCAGGTGGTGATTGCCACGGACTATCTCAAAACATTTTTGGCGGGCGTCAGGAAAGTTATCGGCGGCGAATTAAAAAGCTATGAAACGTTAATGGTGCGGGCGCGGCGGGAGGCGATGGTCCGGATGCTTGCAGACGCCCAAAAACAGGGATATAACGCGGTTTGCAATGTGCGTCTGGAATTTTGCGATATTGGCAGTATGACCGATAAAAAAGGTGCGGCGATGGTGGAGGTGGTGGCTTTCGGCACGGCCTATCATCGGCACTCGGAGAGCGGAGCATGACGACGCCGTCACGTGATCCTTCGGTATTTAATGAGCCGCATCTGCGCGAAAACAGGTTTGAGGCGGACGCCAGTGAAAGCAAGGCGCGGCGAACGCTGGAACAAACGCGCCAGGCGGATCAGCGGGAGGATGAGCGGATAGAACATACCGTATGGGATGAACCTTCTTTGTCCGATGAACTGGGTTCAACGGCGGGCGAAAGGGAAGACACGTACGCCAACTGGTTAAAACGCCGTCGGGAGCAAACCACCGCGACGCGAAGCTGGCTGGTGACGGCGGGATTGATTTTGTTAAGCGGGCCGTGGGCGCTGGTGGGAGCGTTTCTGGCGGTGGGGGTCGCTCCGGAAATGGCTGCAACCCAACTGATGATGATCGTTGTACTCGGGCCGTTAACGGAAGAACTGATGAAAATCGCCGCAGCGCTATACGTGGTGGAAAAACGACCGTTCTTATTTCGTTCTCCGCTGCAGATCATGATGGCCGTTTTAGCCGGCGGTCTGGTATTCGCCGTAGTCGAGAATCTTTTGTATCAGTACGTCTATATCCGTGAGCCGTCGCCGGAACTGATTCATTGGCGGTGGACGGTGTGCATATTGCTGCATGTAGGGTGCAGTTGTATCGCCGGACTGGGGTTGGTGCGCATTTGGCGCGGGGTGTGGCGGGAAGGCAAACGCCCGGTTTTAGCCCGAGCGTATCCTTATATACTGGCGGCCGTGCTGGTGCATGGGGTGTATAATGTCTTTGCCGTACTGATGTCGATGACGAAATATCATGTGTAATCCATAAGGTGTTGCGATGCGTTTCAACCGGAAAAAGCAACTGGTCGTGATGAGTTTGGCAATGTTGTGGGGATGGTCCTGGGGAAGTGCGGCCGGCGTCAGAGCGATATCGTTGATTTTGGACACATTTCTAACCTTTTTGGGAAAAAGGGTTTATAGCAGAAATTTACTGTCCGTCCTAAACCGAACTATTATACCGTCGGGTGGCTTGGGGTAGGGAACTATAATTCTTTGGGACGCAAACTCACTAGTAAAGTATAATTCGGCTTTTGTTTCACAAAGATAAAAGGGAAAGGCTCCTAACAAGGAAATGGGGTACAGATATGAGACAGTCAAGCATTTGGGTATTGGTTTTGGGATTACTAATGGTCACGTTCGTACAGGCCGCCGAATCCGGCGATCCAACCGCGGAACTCCTCGCGGCCTGTAAGGCGAACAACCTCGAAGCGGTGCAGGCCGCTCTGGGAAAAGGGGCGGATATAAACCAGCGATTTCTGATTGGTGAGGAAGAAACCGGCATGTTGATTCACATGGCGGTGGCGGCCGGCAACCGCCCGATGGTCGAATATCT
>CAZOCV010000122.1:0-11180 GCA_964578395.1 uncultured Pirellulales bacterium | reverse complement strand
TGCTTGAGGATGTCGTGGTGACGCTGGTCCGACGCTACGTGAAGGAAACCGGCATTGATTGCATAGCGCTGGCCGGCGGCGTGTTCGCCAACGTCAAGCTCAACCAGCGCCTTGCCGAGTTGCCCGAAGTACGCCAGGTGTTTGTTCACCCGGCCATGTCGGATATGGGCACCGGCACCGGCGCGGCGTTTTTACATGCCGCCAAACACGGTGAGGTTGTTCCGTATCGCCTGGAGCACGCCTATTGGGGGCCGGGTTTCAGCGATGATGACATCAAAAAAGCCTTAAGCCAATCGCAAGCCGAAGGGGAATTTCACGCCGACATTGCCGACCGCGCCGCTCAGTTATTGGCGCAGGGCCGCGTCGTGGGTTATTTCGAGGGACGTATGGAGTATGGCCCGCGGGCGCTGGGCCATCGATCGATTTTGTGCCAGGCAACCGAACCGGAAATTAATCAGACCCTCAACGCCCGCCTTAAGCGTACGGAATTTATGCCTTTTGCCCCGGCGACACTGATCGAAGATGCGGCGCGATGCTATATCGGCGTGGAGAAAGCGGCGCATTCCGCCGAGTTTATGACCATTACCTTCGATTGTACGCCGGAGATGCGGCGGCTTTCCCCGGCCGCGGTGCATGTGGACGGTACGGCCCGGCCGCAACTTGTCCGCCGCGATGTTTCTCCGGCTTATTACGATATTATTGCCGCCTATCGCCGGCTGACCGGTATTCCTTCGATCATCAATACATCGTTTAACATCCACGAGGAACCTATCGTGTGTACGCCGCAGGATGCGATTGGCACCTTCCGCGATGGGCGTCTGGATTATCTGGTATTGGGCAATTGGCTGGTGCGTTGTTCGTGAAGAGGCGCGAATGTCATTCCCGCGCAGGCGGGAATCCAGTATTTCCGCCTGGATACCCGCTTTCGCGGGTATGACAAAGACGCGCCGAGGCTTTCCGCAACAGAAACTAGATAAACGTTCACGAGACCAGAGATGCGTTTTAACAGCGTTGTTTTTATAATTTTCGCCTTGATCTTTTTTGTCTTATGGCCCTGGGTGCGGCAGCGTCGCCAGGTTCGCTGGGCCGTACTGGTTATCGCTTCCTTTATTTTTTACGGCTGGTGGGACTGGCGGTTTTTGTTTTTGATCATCGTGTCGGGCTTGATTGATTTTCTGGCCGGGCTGGGCATAGAATGTTTCCCACGGCGGCGCAAATGGCTGATGGGGCTGTCGCTGGCGGGAAACCTGGGATTACTGGCGGCGTTCAAGTACAGCACGTTTCTGGCCCAATCGCTGGAATCCCTGTTGGCGCACGCCGGCCTGACAATTCATCTGTCGCAGCATATTCCTGATTTCTGCCTGATTCTGCCCGTCGGCATCAGTTTTTACACCTTTCAGTCGCTCAGTTACACCATCGACATTTATCAGGGGCGGCTTAAGCCCATACGTCAGCCGCTGCAATTTTTTGCGTATCTGGCGCTGTTTCCGCAACTGGTGGCCGGGCCGATTGTCCGCGCGCGGGATCTGCTGGGACAGTTGGATCAGGAGGTTACTTTCGATGGGGCGCGCCGCTGGCGAGGGACGCGGCTGATTATTTATGGTTTTTTCAAAAAGGTCGTCATCGCCGATAACATCGGGCGCACCGTCAATTTCGCTTTCTCCAACGTCGGGCTTTATGACCAAAGCACTTACTGGTGGATGATGGCGTTGTTTTTCGGCATCCAGATTTATTGCGATTTCAGCGGCTACAGCGACATCGCCCGCGGCCTGGCCAACTGGATGGGATACGATTTTCCGGAAAATTTTCATTTTCCTTATTTCTCCCGCTCGCTGAAGGAATTCTGGCAGCGCTGGCATATTTCGCTGTCAAGCTGGTTTCGTGATTATGTGTATATTCCCCTCGGCGGTAATCGCGGCGGCCTTCCGACGGTGCAGGGGCGAATTTTGGGAACCATGCTGTTGAGCGGGTTATGGCACGGGGCGTCGTGGAATTTTGTTTTGTGGGGCGGTATGCACGGAACATTGTTGGTCTTCGAAAAAGTATTTCAGTTTCCCAAGCGTTTGTTGGGCAACGTGTTCGGGTCGGCGCTCATGTGGACGGTGGTGCTGGCGGAAGTGACGGCGGCGTGGGTGCTGTTCCGGGCGGCGGATCTGCATCAGGCCGGGCAAATCTATGCCTGTATGTTTTCCTTCTCCGGGCCGTTATTCCCGACGGCGGGAATGGATGGTTTGGTTTATTTCAGTATTTTTGCGGTTATGGAAGTGTGTATCGCCGGCGGTCTCTGGCGGCGTGCGCATATTCCGTTGATGTTAAGGCCGCACCTGGAAGCGAGCTTCTGGGCGCTGCTGGCGGTGGCGAGCATTTTTTTCCGCGGACCCAGCCAGGCGTTTATTTATTTTCAGTTTTAGATGGACATAATTATGGCGCAAACAAATACACAATCTGGTGGTGATTTAACGGCAAGAACCGCCATTCTGTTTGTGGTATTGCTGGCCGTGGCGATGGCGTTGCGCCCCCTGGTTCCCACCGGCAACAGCGGCATGGGCGTTGGGGAATTCTGGTCGCACAAGAAATTCTGTTCACCCGCGGCGGACGTCGTGCTCATCGGCGATTCCCGCACGTTCGGCGATTTATGTCCGGCGGCAATGGAGGCGTGTTTTTCGCAAAAACTCAACGTGTTTAATTTCGGTTTCCAAAGCGGCGGCCTCAATACGTTCATGTTCGATAAGGCTCTGGCCAAATTCAATCCGGACCGCCGTACTCCCCGCGCGATTGTTCTGGGCGTTACGCCTCACGGTTTACTGGAGCGCAGCCGGGACAATGAACATTATCACACCATTGAACCGGCGCTGCCCTATATTGACCGTTATGTGGAGCCGCTGGATTTGACGGCGCTGATTGACAGGTTTGCTCATCGTCGCCAGGATATGTATTCTCGCCGGTACTGCGCGGACGGCTGGTGCGGCATGAATCTCACGCCTCCGGATCCCGGCATGTGGCCGCCCATCTATAAAGCGATTTATCAAAACCACCAGGTCAGTCCGTCTGTGGTGGAGGACATTCTGGCCTATACCCGAAAATGGCGTGAGGAAGGCTATTATGTCTTTGCTCTGCGTCCGCCCACGACCGCGGAAATGGTCGCCGTCGAAAATACCTACTCCGGCTTTCTGGAGGAGGACTTCGTCAGGAAATTTCAGGCCGCCGGAGGTATCTGGTATGCGGCTTCGAGCGAAGGAATGGACACCATCGATGGTTCCCATTTGTCGGCCGAATCCGCCCGGCGGCTTTCAGAAAACCTGGCGCGATTCATGGAGGAGAAAATGTCCGACCGTCGGCAAGCTCAACTCCATTCGACCGAAGACGGGGACAATCCCGGATAAAACTGGATATCAAGTGGGGGTTTTGTACCATGGTCTGTAAAATTGTACCGCCCAAGTATTAATATCGGCAAAAGAGTATATATTTAATTGTATTGTATAATTTAGGATTATGACAAAAATTCGTAAGTGTCCGATATGTTCAAAGGTTGTAATGACCGACGGGTCATTTTACCCCTTTTGTTCCCGTCGGTGCCAGTTAGCGGACCTGGGCCACTGGTTTAACGGGGATTATGCCGTTGATGCCGGTCCGGCCGAACCGAAGTTGCCTCTGGACCAACCTGGGGCAACCCAGGAAGAAGACCCGGAGTAAAAGTGATACAACTCAATATCATTAAAGAAGTTAGCTTGATTTCCATCCTGGACCAGGTAAAATCAGCCTGTGGTTGAAACCTTGCGGCAATCCCGTTTTGTGCAAAAAACCGTGATTTGTCCAACGTTCACGGGCCAAAACGGTCTAATTGATTGCCGGAACAAACCTTGTTGCCCGAGTACGCGCGTGAACGACTCTGATGCACAATTGGTTCGTGCCGTTCTGGCCGGTGACCGTGATGCTTTCGGTCACTTGATGGCCAGATACGAGCGTCAGGCCGCGGCGGTTGTTTACCGGCTGCTGGGCAATGCCGCCGATACGCAGGATGCCCTGCAGGATGGTTTCCTGCGGGCGTACCGGGCACTGGGCGACCTGGAGCAGCCGGAACGGTTTAAGTCCTGGCTGATGCGGATTATGGTCAACCGAGCCTTGAATGTGAGAGAACAGCGGTCACGGCAAAGCATGGTGCGGTTTTCCGAACTGGCCGGCAACCGGAGTGATGAGGATGAAGCCGCCGAAACGGTGGCGGTGTCCAATGGTCCGGATGCGGTCGATAACCTCCGGGCCGGCGAACTGGACGAGGCGCTGCAAGCGGCAATTAACGAATTGCCCGAGGTGCTGCGGACCTCGCTAATTCTGTTTACAGTGGAAAAACTTCCGCAAAAGGAAATCGCCGGCGTTCTGGGCATCAGCGCTGCGGCCGTCAAATGGAACGTGTTCGAGGCCCGGCGGCGGTTGAGGATAAAATTAGAGAAATTATTATAAACGGCCGTGGCGAGGGCATCTTGCCCTCGTTTATTCCTGTCGTTGGCGTTTGCCGCGACACACGGCTTTCGGAGATAATGATTGACGGATTCCTGTCCGTCGTGGTAAATGGAGAAACCAGTCATGAAACGGCAAGACCTTGACAATCTGGTCAGTCAGTTCGATGACGAGGCATTATCGCCGCGGCAAAAGCAGGTTCTGGAAAAGGAACTGGCGAATAATCCCCAGGCGCAAAAACTCCAGAGCCAGTATCGCCGGTTAAATGAAGCATTGGAACGATTTTCCGCCCGGTCCGCCCCAGGCGATATGGACCTGTCCTTCGTGCGGCAAAACGTTTTGGCCCAGGCGGCCCAGGAAAGTCTTTATCCGGCCGTAACCCGGCTGCAGTGGCGGCGCTGGTCAGCCATGGCGGCGGTTGCGGCCGTGCTGGTTATTGCCCTGGTTGCGTGGCAATTCTGGCCGAATGCGGCGACGATGCCTGCGCCTCCCCTTGTTGTAAACGGCGGCGACGTAGCTCAGAGAGACCTTGATGCTGAATTGCCTGTAATGGAAAATGCCAATCAGCCGAAAATCATTGTTACCCTGGCGGATTTGCCCAAGCCCTCAGCCGATATGACCAGGGCGGAAATATCCGCCCCGACGCTGGTGCTCTGCTGGAGCGGTAATAATGAAAAAGCCGCGGTGAGGACCAACGGCAAAGATTCTGGTTTGGACGAATTCACGAAAATGTTCTTTTAATATTCATGCATGCGCCGTCTGACGAAAATGTGCCGCGGCGCGGGAGTTCGAAGATGAAACGTTATATAGCTTTTATCATCGTAGCGATGACGGGCGGTTGGTGCTCGTGGTCGCCGGCCGCTGAGCCGACGGAACTGTTCATCGAACAAGCCCTCGATAATCCTGCCACGATTAATTTCAGCAATATCACGCTGGATGACGCCTTGAAAGGCATCAGCAACGCGATGGGTGTTCGTCTGGACGCGGATGAATCGGCTTTGAGCCAGTTGCCTTACGGCCGCCTGACGCCGCTGGCGTCGGTGCAGTTGCAGAATATTACCTGGCGGCAGGCGTTGCGGGAATTCCTCGCGCCGCTGGCCCTGCGCTTCCAGGTCGGTAAGGAACAAATTTACATTTTGGGTACGGATGAACTCCTGCGTCAGCCGCGCCGGCTGACGGCCAATGAACTGGCCGCCCTGGTCGCTCTTCAGCAAAGCAATGTCAACAACAGCGATGAACGTCTTTTGCGACAGATTCGCGAAGTCACGCGCATGGATTTCGGCCTGATTATTAACGGCATTCGGCAGGAGAAAACGGACAAGGATATCGATGAAGATATCTTGCACGAAAAGCCCATCTCCGCCGCCGAAGCGCTCACGACTTACTGTCGTGTTCTGGCTTCCAAAGGCAATCGTCCTGCGGCGGATTTGACCTGGTTCGTACAGACGGAAACCTCCGGGAACAAGGAAGGGTTGAATATCGTGATGTTGTCACAAAGCGAGTTGGCCGGTCAAAAACTGGACCGCTGCGTGGATGTGTCGTTTCGCAATGTCCCGGTGCAGAGCATTTTAATTGATTTGGGCCGCAGCGCCGTTATACCCGTCAGTTTTGAACCCGGATGCATCGCGCTGGTGGACAGCCAGATACGCGAAAATGCGTCACTCACCCTGCAAAATGGCTCCATTCGTATGGCCCTGGAGGCTCTGGCGGGCATGACCGGCCTGCAATACCGCACCGAGGGCCTGAAACTGCATATCACCGCCGGCGAAAATCTCAAAGCAATTGCCAATCGCAGTGTTACGGCCGTCACCACGACCAGTTCCAATCCCACCGTTGCCGTCCTTACCCTTAATATACCCGGCAGCGATATCCCCAACATGATTTTTATTCGCCAGGACGACCTCAAGGAGCAGGGCCTGCTGGAAAAATATCAGAAGATGCGTAAGGCTATGCTGGAGGATTTCTATAAGGTTCTCCGCGAACTACCCGATGAGCCTATGGAGAATAAACCTTAAGTTTTTTTACGCCTGATGCTTGCCTTTCCGCCTGGTAAAATGCGTTTGAAATATCATTATCCTGTTGTGCAGGTATTTTTTAGCGGCGGCGTTATTCGCGGGCAGCGTTCCATTATCCAAGATATTGCTCCGTGACATTCACCCGATGATGCTCGCGGCCCTGTTGTATCTGGGCAGCGGCAGCGGCCTGCTGCTGTGCAAAATCGCGGTAAGTCGGTTTAAATTCGGCGGAGAAGCGCGCTTGGCCAAAGCGGATGCGCCCTGGCTTGTCGGCGCCGTGCTCGCGGGCGGCATCATCGCTCCGGTTTTGCTGATGTCCAGCCTGCGGATTACGCCGGCCGCTACGGCTTCGATGTTAATAAATTTTGAGGGCGTCGCCACCAGCCTCATTGCCGCGGTGATGTTTCGAGAAGCGATGGGCAAGCGCGTATGGTTGGCGATGGCGGCGATAACGGCGGCAAGCATCATTTTAGCGTGGGATCGCCACGGCTCCTGGGGGTTTTCCATCGGGGCGCTGGGTATCCTTTTGGCGTGTGTTTTGTGGGGGCTGGATAATAATTTTGTCCACCATATCTCAGCCAAGGATCCTGTTAGGATTGCTCTCATAAAAAGTCTGGCGGCCGGTGTTTTTTTATTAGGTATGGCGCTGGCTTTGAAAATTCATTTACCCGCAATCAGACATATTTTTCTGGCGGCGATGATCGGCTTTTTTTGCTATGGCCTGAGTATGGTATTATTCGTATCGGCGCTGCGAACGTTGGGGGCCGGCCGCACCGTTGCCTACTTCGGGACGTCTCCCTTTTTAGGTGCGTTTTTATCGTTCCTTATATTCCGGGTGTTTCCGGATATGTTGTTTTTAATCGCCGCGCCCGTGATGGCGTTCGGTGTGATGTGCCTGTTATTGGAAAAACACGAACATACGCATATCCATGTGGAAATGGAACACGAACATGCCCATAATCACCATGATGAACATCATCAGCATGAGCACGAAACAGATTTCAATGGTGTTCGCCACAAACATTATGCTATAGTTCATACCCATTCCCATACCCCGGATATTCACCATCGGCATGAACATTGATTCGGCGGCTTTTGCGCCGGTCAGTTATCGTTACCCAACGTCGCTGCGCAAAAATTTCCTGGCGGGATACGCGAGGGAGAGTTCCCGGAAAAATATTTTGTCACCGGACCAGGTCGTCCAGGCGAGATTATTTCTTGCCGTGCAAGATAAAAGTAACTTTCATATCGACGCGGTATTCAACAATCTTGCCCTTTTCCACGCGGACTTGCTGCTCTTTGATCCAGGCTCCGCGAATATCGTTCACCGTTTCGTTGGCGCGTTTAATGCCCTGGCGAATGGCGTCTTCAAAACTTTTCGGTGAAGAGGCGCTGATTTCGATGACTTTTCCGATAGACATAGTAAAGCTCCTTAACGAAGATTTTCCGAATTGCCTTAAATGCTTTTACCGGGAAGACCGGTCACGTTGATTTCTTACTATTGTACTTTTTCGGACCGGGTTGGGCAACTTATTTAGTATATGTTGTGGTAAAGAATATTTGTCATTCCCGCGCAGGCGGGAATCCAGTATTTCCGTCTGGATACCCGCTTTCGCGGGTATGACAGTGTCGCGCCAAGCTTTCCGCAACATATACTATTTAGTGTTTCTTTTGATCGATAGCCCAAATGACACTAAAGAAATACGGGCTATAGATCCAATGTCTTCGTTTTAACGGCATCAATACGGGTTCATTTCTCGAAACGGTCGTTATGTTTATCAAATTGTCATTCGGTTGCGATGAGCCTGTTCGGCCCTGTCTTGAGCAAATTGCTCATCTTGGTCTTATTGATGTTTTTACGTTTGTCCGCAGACAGTTCCAATGATATTATTAGAATTACGTAGGTTGACAACATGAAGCAGGCTGTAATTTTCGATTTGGACGGAACCCTCGTTGATACGATTGAGGACTTAACCAACAGCATTAATTATGCTTTGGATCTCTATGACCTGCCGGTCCTCGATCTGGAAAAAGTCAAAAAAATCGTCGGCAATGGCGCGATTATGATGATGACTCGCGCGTTGCCGCCGGATCGCATGGATTTAGCCGACGATGTGCTTTGCCGCCAGCAAGCTTATTATCGCAGTCATTATGCCGATAATTCCCGTCCTTACCCCGGCATTGTGGAGTTATTGCACGAATTGCGGCAAAAACAAGTCAAATGTGCGGTTTTAAGCAATAAACCGGATTGTTTTACCCGAAAAATTATCGCGGCCATGTTTGCGCCGGAAACGTTTACCCTGGTTCGCGGCCATATTAATGATGATCCGCTCAAGCCTGACCCCACGTCCGCGCTGCAGTTGGCCGCGGAATTAAACGTAAAACCGGCCGATACGCTGTTTGTGGGGGATACCGCCGTGGATATGCATACCGCCCGTAATGCCGGGATGGTGCCTGTCGGCGTGACGTGGGGATTCCGCGACCGCGATGAGCTCCAGCAAAACGGCGCTGCGGTTCTTATCGACCATCCTGCTGAACTTCTGAATCATCTCTGATGATATTCTGTTGCCGGAGATACGGTATGCGTTTCTTTTTTTACCCTGCAAGCGGGTGTCCCGCCGTTGGGCATTTTCCTGGCTTCCCGCAGATTCTCCCGCGTATTTTTCTCTATGTTTATAAAATGCTGCCGGGCGGCTTCTTACACCGACGAGGGCCTAATCCCGACCCTAATGACCCCCGGTTTGGCCGATGCAAGTCTAACCTGCTTCCGACCGTTAACCCCGGCAGCTATACAAGGTTTCCTCCGGACGATGTTAGTATTAAAAATAGTTTTTACATGCTTATTAATCACTTGACGAAATTTCTCATAGGGTTACAATGCCGCCGCTTATAAACGTGTTCGGCAGCAAGACTTACTTAATATTCGTATATGCGAATTTTGTCCAGAATAAAATTCGCAAAATTCCAACATGACGCACAAACTCGATTCCGCCGCCATCATCGCGCGTATCCGCCAGGTCCGTGAAGCACATTCGGGAAAAAGAGGTAAAGCTCTTTTTTCCAAAGAGTTAGGACTAAATCCCTCCACGTATAATTATTACGAGAACAACCGTATTCCTCCCGCCGAGATATTGCTGAAAATTTCTCAGATAACCGGGGTTTCCATGGAATGGTTGCTCACAGGTCATACCTTGGGCGAGGTCAGTCAGCAAATTCCCTATGGCTTATCCCGTAAAATTTCTGACTTGTTATTCCGCGACCCCCAGGCCGCCGGACCGTTGGAGGCTTTTGTGGATGTTTTGGCGGAGAAATCTGCGGTAGAGAGCCGTTTAACGCAGAAAACAACCGATGCGTTGGGCTGGATACCGGTATTGGGTCGTACGGCCGCAGGCGTTTTACATTTTTGGGACGCCAAAACCGGCAAACCCGCCGGTCTTACCGAACTGGCCGAACATATTAATCGCCTCCGCCAGACTACGCGGACCATTGTTCCCGCCGTATTAAGCAATCAATCATCTGATGATGATTCTTTGGCCGAAGAGCAAATTAAATTAATTCAGATTAATCCTCCTGACAATCAAGGCGTTTCGGAGTTCATCAAGGCTCCTGCATTGGTCAAACGCTACCCCGATATTTTCGCTCTCCGCATTGACGGCGACAGCATGGTTCCTGCTATCCAGTCGGGCGACCTGGTAGTGCTTAGCCCTTCGGTTTTGGCCCGTCCCGGCCGGCCCGCCGTCGTCCAGCTTAAAGGCCAAATCGGCGTTACCTGCAAAATCTTCCGACCCGACAGCGACGTCATCCACCTTATCCCCGCCAATACCGCCTATCCGCCCACCGAACATCCCCAAAGCGACCTGCTCTGGGCCTACGCCGTCCTCGGCCGCGTCAGAGTGTGAGCAAAATCGTCATTATGAGCGTAGCGCAGAATTTCCTTCGGTTAAGGGAATTCTTTTATCGCGCCGGGCTTTTATTCAGGGGATGATTTCGAGGTAAATAACTGGCGCAACAGGCGTACAAGACACGAAAGCAAATATTAATCAGTTTGATTGTTTATCAGGAATAACCAGCGTCATGCCGGCCAGGAGGCGGTCGGGGGTGGACAGGAGATTGCGGTTGGCGGCATAGATGCGTTTCCAGGCGGTCGGGTCGTTATAGTGGAGGCGGGCGATGCTGGAGAGGGTTTCGCCGGGCCGGACGCGATGGATTATTTGCCGGGGAGGGGGGGCGGCCGTAAGTTTCAGGTCGTCAAAGCCGGATTCGCCCCATTGATTACTGTTTGGCCAGAGGGCGTCCAGAGGTTCATAAGGAACATCCTCCAGCCGCTGCGGCAACGGCCGGGGCGGCTGGGCCGTTGGCGAGGTATTGTGCGATGACGTCGGTGGCTGACAACCGAGACAGACAATGACCAATAGGCTTCCGGTCAGAAGAGATAATTGCAGTTTTTTATCGTTTCGCATGGTTTTACCATCAGGCAATAGGGAAATATCGTTAAAATTGCCATTATTTCATCATTTTTTGGAATTTTTATCTTCTTGTTACGTCTAATCTGATAGATACCATGGGCATAAGTTTATCAATACCATTTTTGGTTTTTTGGATACTTGTCATCCTGTGCCGAAAAGAACTCGGCCTTAAAGGCGTGGCCATTTGTATTTTTATCTGGGTTGGAGTTTATCTGGGTTTTACCTATACCGGCTGGTCGCCGTA
>CAZOCV010000121.1:1981-11365 GCA_964578395.1 uncultured Pirellulales bacterium | reverse complement strand
GCGCCAGGTGGACGATGGTCATCGGCCGCGCCAGACAAGGCGTAGCATAATTCAACCAGCGAAAATGGTCACCCTCATAATCGGTATAGGTTTCCATGGCCGGCTCGTCGATGTAATAATCAATCAGCCTTCCCCAACTGGTGTATTTGCCCCACTGGGAGCCAATTGGGCCGTAGTTATCCCAATACGCCAGCGTCATAGCGCCGGCCGTACACGTACAGCCGCAGCCCCAAAGATAATAAGGAATCAGTTTATTGGTGTAATTGCCATACTGATCTTCATTGTTGTAAGGCACATAGACATCCGCCGACCATGCCGGCGAAAATGCGGCGGCGACGATCACCGAAACCAAAAAAAGTTTTGTCAGGGTGTTTTTCATTGCTGTGCACCTCCTTCGGCTTCGGAGATCAGTCGCATCCATTTATTCTGGAAATACTGGGCGCGGGCAAGCTTTTCTTGTGTCGGGTCCGCTGCCTGCGCCTCCGTCGTCGCCGCCGCTGCGCCGACCGGAGGGGTTTCCCGCGTATCGGACATCAGCTTCTCCAGTTCTTCTATGTCATGCTTTTCTTTGGTGAAAGGATTTATCAGTGTCGTCGCCCCATCCTCACCTGCAAATTCATACCATTGATCCAGCGGCGTCTTCATATAGATACGTTTGAGCGTCGGCCTGGACTGAAGCACTTCCCCGGCCCGCTGCTGGATAATATCTCCCTGCGAAAGAAAGTACGGCAAACTGTTGCCGCGTACACGCACGGGATTCTGGTCATATCGCGCCGAAACCAGCAAATAACCATATCGACCCGTCCCCCATCGTTGTTTCCGCGCCTGGTCAAACTCCTCATACGCCCGGCGATATTGCTCCGGCGGGTCAAAAACCACAGGTTCAGGCAAATCATTGGTGGTGGTCTGCACAGCCGGGGTCTGGCCTTGCGGTTCGGCCGCATTTTGCTGCTGGTGCTTTTCCCGGCGGGCCTGGCGAAATTCCTGTTCAAGTAAAGGCCGGTAACGTTCCAGATTTTCCACCGCCTGCTGGTATTTTTGTCGCCCTTCCCGCACTTCGGCCAAAATTTCTGTCGCCGCCCGCGCCCGTTCGCCGCCAATCTGGTAAACCATCATATAGGCCGTAATTTTACCCTCCGCATCGCAACAGGGAATTTCATTGATGAGAATAGTTCGACCCCACTGCTGCCGGGCGGTATGGTTGGATAATTGTCGTATCGTTTGCGGCGACACGAGGTTATCCACCGAAACAACCTCGGCCTGAGGTATTTCCAGAACCCCCTCCTGAGGGGCTGGCGCCGGAGATTCCACAGGTGGAACAGCTTCCTGGGCGCCGGCCAGTAAGGCGAACATAAGTAATGCTATTGCAACAAGATACGTTTTATGCATTTCTCTTCCTTTCTTTAGGCACGGCCACATTGCGGCGTTGCCGATAGATTATAACTCCATTTTTTATATATAGTTACGGGCGATTGCCTCCGCGACTTACCCTATCTTTCACATGATTTGGCCTACAAACAATCGCTTTTGAATCCATTACGCTTGTATGTCGGCGAAACACGAAGAAAAATTACATTATGGATGCTAAAATAAGATAAACGAGGAAAATACCATGACATCATACGTAATCTTGTGTCTTTCACTAACATTAATATCGGTAGTGTTAACCGGCTGTGATGACAGCCCGGCCGGACACACGCCTAAACAGCCAGACCAGGATGCCCGAATCAATCAAAATCACGAAAAAAACCATCCTGCTGAGGAGAACGCCTTGAATTATCGGTCCTTAACTCCGGAAGAAAAACGCATCATTATTGATAAAGGCACGGAACGCCCCTTCACGGGAAAATACACGAATCATTTCATTAATGGGTATTACACCTGCCGGCGTTGCGGCGCGAAATTGTTCACGTCGGAAAGTAAATTCAAATCCGACTGCGGCTGGCCCAGCTTTGACGATGCCATTGCCGGCGCTGTCCGCCAGGAACCTGATGCTGACGGCGTAAGAACCGAAATTCTCTGCAATGCCTGCAACGGGCATCTGGGGCATATATTCCAGGGCGAAGGCTATACCTCCAAAGACACCCGCTATTGTGTGAATTCCATTTCGATGGATTTTATCCCCGCCGAACAGGCACAGCAAACCCATCGGGCGTTGTTTGCCGGCGGCTGTTTCTGGGGTGTGGAATATTATTTTCAGAACGCGCCGGGCGTGGTAAGCACCACCGTTGGTTATACAGGGGGTACGGCGGAAAAACCTGCCTATGAAGAGGTCTGCTCCGGTACAACCGGCCATGTTGAAACGCTGGAAGTTGTATTTGATCCGGCAAAAACCAATTTCGAGACGCTGGCAAAATTGTTTTTTGAGATACACGACTTCACGCAGCTTAATCGTCAGGGGCCTGATGTGGGTGAACAATATCGCTCGGTGATTTTTTATATTAATGAAGAGCAGCGGCAAACCGCGCAGAAGCTAATCGAAATGCTGCGCCAAAAAGGATACGACGTACAGACCGCCCTGGAACCCGCCGGGCAGTTCTGGCCGGCGGAAGATTATCATCAGCAATACTACGGGAAAAAAGGCTCCATGCCTTACTGCCATTCACGACGCAGGATTTTTTAATCTGCACCTGCGCGCACATAACGCTTACAATCCCACATTTTCAAGACACCGCCGCCAACTTTTTGTTGATTAAAATAATCCCATATTTTGCATTTTCCCAATGAGAACCATTTCTGACAAGACAACCGTTTGATTTAACAACATGGCTGATCGATGTTCTTCGAGCATTTTCAGAAAAATAAAAATACTTAATCCTTTCATCACGAATAACGGGTTTTAATGTCGATTCATGCCATGTTTTTCTTACATGTGTTTTCAATTTTTAATTTATTTTGTGCTATCTTATTGCCTGGGAACCTGCGGCCTGCACCCCCTATCAGAGAAAGATTAAAAATCTAATTTATTGAAAATACACAGGTTGAAACGGTCAGTCTTTTTGTCAACACATTTTCCATTATTGAACATTTTGATAATCAAAATTTATTTTTATTCTCCTGCTCTGCGTCTCAGGGGCGAGTGAAAAACTTTTTATTAATCTTTTTGGCTGAAATCCTGAAATATCGTTTGATATTTTAAAACAGCGTGTTATATTTTCTTATTCAGGTGAAAGTCGCGATTTTCTGAGTATCACATTCTTTTGTTTAACGATTGGCATTGAAACATCGTTTCAATCGAAAGGAGATTTTGTATGCACATCCGACGATGGATACCCGCGGCAATCGCTGCGGGGTTACTGCTGTTATGCGGCTTGTCCGTTCCGGCCGGCGCTCAGGAAGACGCCGCGGATCTCAACCTGCCCACGGCAAATGAGCAGGTGGATAACGCCGTACCTTACGCCACGATTCAAAACATTGCTGATATGAAAGCCGAAGCCAACTGGGGCCTCGCCTATTGCATCGCCGAGATACCATGCTGTGATCTCAACGGCGACGTCGTGGCATACATGTTTGTTTACCAGCGAGGGCAAGGCCCTGCTAAAGCTTACGGCGAAATTACCACCGAAGTCAAGCAGGGGCGTAAAGAATACGCTCAGGCCGAAAAGGAGTTATTCAAAGCGGCCCAGCAACCAGATAACAAGAAGCCTCCGATGGTCATCCCGGATGACCCCATGATCCCGGCCCCCATGAACCCAACGCCTGAATATGTAAAGGCTTATGTCAAAAAGGACGCAGCCCGCAAGAAGATGTCCGGCGCCGGCAACTATGGCTACCTGATTATCAGCGCCCGCTATGACCGCAATCCCATACCGGTCATTGGTCACGGACTGCCGGAATTTTTCAGTCGCGGAGACCTGATAAAGGCCAAAGCCGCCGACAAAGCCGGCCAGAATACTCAATTACAGCGTATCTATCTCGCCGGGCCTTCCCAGCGATGGTATGAGTTCCAGAGTGATAACGGCCAAAAGGTAACTGTTGAGGGCAACACCCTTCAGGAAGACGGCGTCGATAATATCCAGGCCGCGATGACCTATATCGCCCAACGGGACGCCACGGAAGAACGGCAATTGCTTTATGCGGCCAAATGGCAAAAACTGGAGTTTGCGGCTCAGGAGGTGCAACCATGAAAACCCGCGTAATACTAATGACAATTGCCTTACTGCTAATCGTTGCGGTCAGCACTCAGGCGACTATTAAGTATGTTCCTTATAACAATGAAGACGAAAACGGCAATTACACGGCCAAACTGATTCCTTATTTCCTTTGGGCATGCGGCTGCACGCCAACATCCGCCTCCATGACCCTGGGTTACTGGGATAACTGGGGGCTTATCGGCGGAGGCGGCTGGGGCAAATACACCAGTTGGGGTCGGCTTATCGTTTTTTATCTCGATGAAACCGCCCTGGAAACCTATACGGATGGCGATGGCGACCATTTTGTCTGGGGTCACTACGCTTCACCGGGTTTGGCCCGATCTAAAACCTGCGTGTATCTGGCTCAGTATATGGACACGGACGCTCCGGACGGCAGCACCGATCGGTCCAACCAGCATACCGGCATCAACGAATGGACGGATTCGGTGGATTACGGCGACAACTGGGCCACTCGGTACTACAAGTTCTGGCCGTGGGACAACGAAGTCTGGGAAGAAATTCACGATGAAATCGACGGCGGCTATCCCTGCCTGGTCAGCATCCCCGGCCATAGCGTCTGCGCTTATGGATACGATTCCACCGCGGATGTCATCTTCACCTATGACACCTGGAATGAATATCGCCACGACTTTGATGAAGATGAATTCGAGAACCTCAACCGCGTGCATCCGCAAGGCGGTGTGGCCAACTCGGATGTGGATCTGCACGCCCCGGACGGCGGCGAAACCCTTTCCGGCAGCACCACGACCATCACCTGGTACCAGTGGGACGCCAACATTGACGTCAAGATTTACTACAGCACCAATGGCGGCTACAACCGCACGACCATCACGACCGTCACCAATCCGGTGGCCGGCTGGAACAACTACACCTGGACTATCCCCTCCAGTATCAACTCGACGCGCTGCCGCATCATCCTGCAGGGATTATCCGGCACAAATACCCGTTCCTGGGATGGCTCTCAATCGAACATCACGATTAACTAATCCATCTTGAGAGTTCCAGACGGATACGCAAAAAGGCCGGGATATGACATTCATATCCCGGCCGATTTATTTAAAAGATATTGACCGAGGGAAATGTTACTTCGACGTTGTGGCCCGTGGCATCGTTTCGCCAAACTCCGTCGTGATAAATTCCGGCAGAGGCAATTGGCTAATACTTTGGAAATAGGCCACACAGGTGTCGCGCCAGAGGCGGGCGTGCTCCAGATGACGCTGACGAACGGCAGTGGTTTGCGCAAAGCGCTCGGCATCGACATAGGGCTTGAGCGTTGCCCAGCGCCGATTCATGTCTTCGACACAGCGAACGCCGTCGTAATAGCGCCAGACCAGTTCCTCCCAAAGCGTTCTGCCGGTGGAAAGTTTGCGCTGCCAACTGACGCGATGAAACCATAATAACAGCCGCTCCGGACACGTATCGACATTATTAAATAATTCCGCCAACGGCGGATTATATTGCTGGACCGCGCCCGAACCACCCGTGGTGCGATCAATCCCAATGGTGTCTTTGTCGGCAAACCAGTATTGCCGGCCGTTGCGGGTTTTGGGAGAGGGGTCATAATGGTTGCCGCCCGCCACCACACTAAGGCCCAGGGGAGTTTGATAATTTATCGCCGCCGGCCAGGAATCCATCATGATGCCTTTGGTCACGGTAACGAATTCCGGATCGTTGCTGAACGTCATCCGCAGCCATTCCTCGGCGATTTGTTCGGCCGAAAGCGTATGGTCCCATGCCAGACGGCCAAAGGCGTACCAGTTAGCCTGCGCGAAATGATGGCTGCACCAGTTACGGTCGCTGCCGGTGTTGGCGACGCCGGTAATACCCGAATCTTTCCGCTCATAAAGGCTGCCATCAATAACTCTGGCCACAGTTGAGCCGTCGCCCCGTGCACAGGTATCGGAGGACAACACATCCTTCCACAGAGGCGCGAGATATACGTGATGCACCGATTTACCAAGATATTCCTGGGTAACTTGCAATTCCAGCAGCAAGGGCGTGTTCGGCATCCGGCCAAACAGGGGATGGAACGGCTCCAGCGGCTGAAAATCAATCGGGCCATTTTTGGGCTGAATAAACACATTGGCGGCGAATTTACCATTCAGGGGAGCATACGCAGTAAAATTGCGTTTGGCGGGATCGGCTTCTTCATTCACATCCTTGTTAAAGGCACGCCAGATAACCACCCCGCCATGCGGAGCCAGCGCTTCGGCCAGCATGTTGGCGCCATCGTTAAACTGCCGGCCGAACTGACGCGGTCCCGGCTGGCGTTCGGCGTCCGCTTTAACCAAAAAACCGCCAAAGTCAGGAACCTGGGCATAAATGGCCTCGACGCGCTGTTTCCACCAGTTCCGCACACGCGGATCGAGCGGATCGGCGGTGTCGAGTTTATCGGCGTTTTCCAGCCGCATCGGCGCGGCAAAATTGGCACTGGCATAAACCCTGATGTTATACGGCCGAAACACATCCGCCAGCGCTGCCCACTTGCGAATGTATTCATCGCTGAGTATGCGCGGGTCGGCGTTGACGTTATTGATGACGGAGGCGTTGATGCCGAGGGAGGCGTTGGCGCGGGCGTAATCGGTATAACGGGGATCAAGGGTTTCAGGCAAATCATTCCAATGCCATAACGATTTGCCGGCAAAACCCTGCTCAATGGAACCGTTGATATTGTCCCAGTGATTGAGCATTCGCCGCTGAATCCGCGGAGTTTGCCGGATTTCCAGATGATCGAGCGGGCGACGGGTTTGCAGCTCTCGAAGAAAACCAAAGACGCCATAAAGCACGCCCGCATCCGTTCTGGCGGTAATCACCATACCTCGAAACGAATCGCTACTTACCGTAAGCAGCAGATAGCCCTCTTCCCCCAGTGAGGCGACATCCGGCAGCATCAACGTCGGCATCAGACGGCGCAGCGCTGAAACAGAACCCACCAGAACCGCGCCTTCTTTATCGACACCATCCCGCCGGGGCACATCCTGACCCAGCAAGCCCGACAATCCTCGCTGCAATTCTCCGGCGGCGGCCGCCAGGGTCGCCGAATCCCCGGCGGCGACGATGTATGACGCCGACTGCCGGTAATTACTTAAAATTTCAGGATTATCAATCAGCCGATAACGCAGCCAAAGGTCATAGCCGTCTTCTGCGCCAACAGTTGTTACCGATCCTGACAGTGACAAAATCAAAAAAATCAGACATATCCAGATGCACCGGCATCGGAAAAAATAAGATCGATTTTTTCGGAAAACACCTCTTGTCATTGTGTTTTTATTCATGACATCCTTTCCATATTGTCCCTCCCCCATAGCGACAATCATCTATGTTTTAAGGTATATATTGTATGCCTCTTTGACAAATTTTCCCATAGCGGATATTCGCCAATTATTGCATTATATTGACATGCACGGCCTCCCCCGGGGCTGCCGCTCGTCACTCAATTACCGATAATCGCGTCGTTTAAAATTTTCGGCGGCCGCGGGGACGGGTGTAGCGGTCAATGAGCGGAATAAATGTGTAGCAGACAAGCAAAGCTGTATAGGCAGGAACAGCGATAGGCGTATAAAGGCGGAGTATCATTGCCAAAACACCGGCGATAAAGCCAAAAAACACCTGGCCGGGAATAGTGATGGGACGGCTGGTTGAATCAAAAAGCATAAGTGCGGCCAGAAATATCGATCCGCTGTAGAGCTGATAATTGGCGTAAGTAAAGACCACCAGCAGACTTTCGCTGGTCAGGGGGCTGAGCCATCGGGTCGGGCCGGACGCGGCATCCGCCGGAAATGGCGACAGCCAGGCCGTCAGATATGCCCCCAGCAAAAACCACAACGGCAATTGCCAATGGGTATAGCCGCGATAAAGCAGATAACAGCCCGCCAGCACCAGCATAATTTTGCAGGTTTCGCCGATGCCGCCCGGCACAGCGCCGTAAAAAAACTGCTCCAGCGGCGGCAGGTGGGCATACAGGTAGTCGTTGAGATTATGGGCGCCGGCGGCGCGGGCGATATCGGCCAAATGGCGCAACGCTTCAGGAGGCCCCGCACTGGCGATTTGGTCGGCAAACAGCAACTGGACAACCAGCCGGCCCACCAGCGCCGGATGCCAAAGGTAATGCCCCATGCCTCCGAAGGCATGTTTGCCGATGAGTACGGCCGCAGCAGCGCCAATGAACGCAACATACGTTGGCGTGTCGGCCGGAAGCGTAAAGGCCAGCAATAGCGCCATCAACAAGCTGTGAGCACGGCTGCCGGCGGGTTTTTCCATTCTCAGAACATTGACCAAAATCTCCGCCAGCAACCCGGCCACCAGGCATGTCAATAATAACCTTACGGCGTCCAGCCGGAAAAACCATATCGCCGCCGCCGCCGGCAGCACCATCAGCGCTAACTGCACCGTCATCAGGCGCCGGGTGGTTTCCGGAGCAAGTCGATAGGGCGGCGGTGCATCCTGTGGTAAAATTTTAAGTCGGCTCATGTGCGGTTATTTCATGGGTTGCAGAAGGCTGTTCCAACCGGGCTTTGGCCATGCGAAACGACTCCATCAGGGGCAGTCGGGCCGGACAAATATACGAGCAAATGCCGCATTCCATGCACCGGAATAATCCCTGGCGGCGTGTCTGGTCGAAACGGTCGGTTTCAATAAGAGCCAGGAGTCTGGCCGGATCGATGCCCGCCGGGCAATCGTCAATACACCAGCCGCAGCGAATGCACCGGGTCGCGGTGTAACGAATATGCTTCATCATTACGGTAAACGACTCGCTCAACAGGTTAATAACCGTAGTATCACGATCGACCGCCCTGCCGCTGAGAGAGCCGCCTTCCACCACGATTTCGGCATCGGGATGAATATCGGCCTCGGCCAGCAAAACGTTCAGAGCTGTTCCTATCGGCGCCAGAAAATGTCCGGGCCGGCGCACGCCGTCGCCGCAGATGGTGACCACCCGCTCCAGGGGCATCGCCCCGGCCAGAACCAGCCGCTCCACCTGCCGCAGCAACTGGATATCGAATACCACCAGCCGCGGTTTGCGATGCGGCAGATGTCCCTGCTTTTTCAGCGTCGCCAGTACGGATTCGCTTCGGCCCTGAGGATATTTATCGCTGACCGCGATACATTGCACCTCCCAGTCGCGCGCCACTTCGTGACGAACCGGGAAATGATAGGGATAAGCCATGACGGCCTTGGCCGCACCCAGCAGGCGTTTAAGAATCGCCAGCCCGGCGAACACCTGTTCAGG
>CAZOCV010000121.1:0-1881 GCA_964578395.1 uncultured Pirellulales bacterium | reverse complement strand
GGGATAATCCGGTCCAGCGGCGGCACCGCCCCCAGCGGCGGCAGGTACAGGCCGCCGGGAAAATCACGATCAATTTTATCGTAAAAAAGTAAACCCATGAGTTTTATGGCCATGTCGCCGGCTAACGCAGCGCCGGATCGATAATATCAACAAGCGCTTTTTCCCGCAAGGATTGCTGCAGGGATAACATCGCGGTGCTGGTCAGGCGGCGGCGAACCGTTTCGGTAAGCTCCGGGCGCACCTGTTCCAGGGTCATGCCGTCAGGCGGTATTTTTCGCACCAGTTCCAGAAACGCCCAGCGGTCCCGTCCCCGGCTGTCCAGATAGTGAATCGGTTCGCTGTGGTCGCCTGCCCGGCTCAGGGCAAACGCCGCCTGCCGAACGGCCGGGGCGATATCATCATGCATACGGCTGAACGGGGCCGTCAGTCCGCCTTCAGGACTGCTGCGTTCATCTTCGGACATATCCGCCGCCACGGCCGCGAAAGACTCTCCGGCCGCCAGCCGTCGGGCGGCTTCATCCACGCGGGCGAGCGTGCCCAGAACGATTTGCCGCACCTGCACCTGTTCGCCGTGTTCACGCTCGAATTGTTCCGCCAGCGCCTCATCAGTGACATTCACGCTGCCGGCGACCATTTCCCGCAGCAGCGCCTGCTTTTCCAGAACCATGTCGAATTCCGGCGCCGTTAAGCCGCGGCGTTTGAGCATGTAGTCCAGCAGCGCCTGTTGCTCGGCGGGATTTTTACCGGGGGCCATGTCCTCGAGCACGCGACGCCGCTCCTGCCCTATCCGATCCTGATTATCTGTCAGGCCGCGGCGACGGGCCTCCTGCCGCACCACTTCCAGCAGGATACAATCCTCCAAAAGCGTCGCGCCGCGCCCGCGATACAGAATCGACTCCATATCCTTGCGATATATCGGCGCATTATTAACGCGGGCAACGACAGCAACATCCGTCGCCGCAGAAGAAGAAACCGCGGCAGGCTTATTTATTCTTTTCGGCGCCTGCGGCTCTTCACAGCCTGTGACCGCCGCGAAACAGCAAATCGCCATGAAAGCGGAAATCCGACGTTTTATTTTTTGCCACGAATGAACACGAATTTTCACGAATGAAATACCTTTTTTACATTTTTATTTGTCATTTTGCTTTTTTATTTTTAATCTTCGATTTTTATTTTCGGTGGGAATCACCGCCATACAAAAGGATCACGGTCGTTTTTACTGGTGGTAACCGTTAAACCCGGACACAACGCCCGCAGACGGCGGGCTATATGGGGACACACGAAACGCTCTGAATGAGAATGACCCGTACATATCGTCGTGACCCCGGCTTCCTGAAGCTCCAGAGCAAAATGATGTTTGAGTTCGCCGGTGAGATAAAAGTCGCATCCCCGGCCAATAACGTCGCGGAACATCTCACCGCAGGAACCCGCCCCTACGGCCGCACGGCGAACCGTCCGGCGCGGCGAACCGATGACGCCGACGGTGGAAAGTTTTAATTTTGCTTTTACCATTTCAATTAATGTTTGTGCCGGAAGGGGTTTTTCCAAATCGCCGAACCGCCCCTGCCCCACACCGGGAGATACGCCCTTCATGGAAAAAATATCATAGGCCGGTTCTTCGTAACTATGCGCGGCAAGCATGGCCGAGATAACCGCCGCCAATTTATGGACCGGTGCAACGGTTTCCAGCCGTATTTCGTCCACCGTTTCCAACCGACCGGGCTTGCCGATAGTGGGATGGCTATCCGCGCCGCCCTGAAATGTACCCTTCCCCGCCGCGCGAAAACTGCAGCGCGTATATTTGGCGTTGTCGCCGATGACGCCGGCGCCGGCGGCCCACATCGCCTCGCTTACCCGCTCCACATCATCCGCCGGCGCATA
>CAZOCV010000120.1:10973-11449 GCA_964578395.1 uncultured Pirellulales bacterium | reverse complement strand
CCCCGGCGGCGTTGATGGCCGTCACGCGGTACTGCATCTCGATGCCGCGCGGCTGATTGTCCAATTTTATCTCGACGCCAAACGTCGTGGTAATCAGCTACTTTTTAATGCTGATCCGCCTGCAGCTGCTTTATATTGCTGCTTAAAATATCAGTAGCCAATAGTTATTAAGCATGGATATTCTGGGTATTACTACGAACTTATATCTATTTTTTTGCCATTTACGGTGGTAAAGATTATGCGCATTCGATTTTCATGGTAAGACCATTGTAATCCAGAATATACCTGTTTCGTTTGTTCAGCGTTTTGATTGGAAAGTAAAACCACAAAGGTTGGCTTAAGTGGCTGTTTGGGTTGATATGCTACGTAATCAACTGCAGCGCCGTTGCGATTATAATCTGCGGGACACGTATAATGGGTTTCCCCGGCGGGTCCGTAGATAATCCCCAGTTTTTCGGAAATACAGCACCAGGGTG
>CAZOCV010000120.1:0-10963 GCA_964578395.1 uncultured Pirellulales bacterium | reverse complement strand
GTCAATCGTGAAGGTTTCACCGCTCATTTGAGCGGCTTGCCGTTGCTGGGAGTCCGTCTTTATCGTACGCAGGCCCCCGGTAAGCGGGTGATTTTCAATCGCGATGTTAAAGCACGCTTTATTGATTTTTATGTCTGGGTTTTTCGGCTGAGGTGTTTGTATAAGGATCACCGCATCCGGGCAGCTTAAAATGGTATAATCCACAATTCCCTGGTCCGTTTTAACGCTTAAGCGAGCCTCAAAACCGTCATTCGCGGTTTGATATTCGATTAAATCCGCGGATTTTGCGGTGCCGATAATGGTTTTTCCGATGAGGCTGTCGGTTTGCGGGGCAACAAGGTAATTGGTTTCCGGAGTGTCGCCCGGCGTCGGCAAGACCAAAGCAGTAATTTTTCGCTTGTAGCTGAGGGTGGCGAAGCCATTGGCGGATTTATGCGCGATAACGCCAACGTCATCAAAATGTTTCGTATAGGATTGGGGAAAGGGCGCAGGTTCGATGGTTTTAAAGTTATTGGCTTTATGGTGCAGCCAGGCCATGGCGATGCGCCGGGCGCGAACGCCTTCGCAGTAAAAACCATTTTTCAGACTTTCACCGACGAATCGTCCATCGCCATTGGTCTTTTGCCGCTCCTGCAATCGCTTGATAACTTGCTGTTCGGCCATTGCCGCCATGGAATCATTAAAATGAGTGGCAATGAACGCACAATAGCTGATATGCCCGTAACCGTGCAAGGACCAGTCGATTCCCGAAGGAAACGTAAATTCGCCGTTATCCTGGATTAAATATCGCAAGACATTCCATACATTCAGGACATTATGTTCCGCGAAGGGTAGAAGCTGCCGGGCGATATTTGGATTGGCGAGTTTGGCCATAAGATAGGCGTCGCCCATGCTCATACCGGAGACGGCGTGGTACGAACAATGATAAAAGCCGTGATTTTCCAGCATATAGCTGGGGTAAATATTGACGGTCGTAACCCATTGCGCCAGAGGACCGTGTTTATCGGCAGGAGAGGTATAGGTATTGACTAGGTAATCCCGCGCGGCGTCTTGCCAGTTTTTCTGGTGAGGATGATCACTCAACCAAGCGGCGGCCAGGGCGACGGCGTTGGAGTTCCAGCCGTTTTCCTCGGCGCGGGTATTGCCCTTCTGGCCGGATGTCGGCTCGATACCGGCACGGTAATCCGATTCATCAATAAGAACCCGTTTGCAGTCGGCGACCAGGTCGGGCGGTAGTTTGTCGCGGGTGAGAAATGCCGCCAGGGCCAGGGAACTGGTCCAAAGATTGGTTTGCCAGCCGGAGCGAGGGTCGTCATCCTTGTGGCCCCATTTTTTTCCATCAACGGCGACTGCGTTTTCCGGCCCGGAAACATGCGTCATCGCTGCATATCGCAGGGCCGCTTCGATACGATCCAGCCGATGGGCGGCTTGGGGAGCGTGGGGATAGGCCGTTGCCAAGACCGCATAAGCCAGCGTAATCCCACAGGTTCCCCGAATGCCGCCGTTGCCGGTGCTTTTACCGTCACCGAAATAACCGGTCCTCTCCAGCGCCGGGTAATCCGACCAAACCGATTCGGCATATGGCTCGAAGTTTTTCAGCAGGGTCAAATAAGCATCCGCGGGATTTTCCCGGCCATCCGCTCCCAGGCAAACGATAAAGAAGAGGGCCATACAAGTTACGATAATAGAGATTTTATCCGTGCGACCCCTAATACATTCTACAGACATCGATTATCCTTATTAATCACACCTTATATCGTTATCCTGTTGACCTTAATAGTCCTGCGGCAAAAGCAGTGAATCAGGATCGCGATATTGCCAGTTATTCGTCCAGGGCAACGACCATAAATCAAGTAATTGCACTCTTTCAACATGAGAATCCTTGATGAGAACATTAATAGCTTTGCTATGACGATCCATACAATATTTCCACATCTGATTCAACGCTCGCTGGCCTGATGAATACGGCGGCGGAGCGTAAATACTGTAATCCGGATGGGACAAATTATCGGAATACACCGGCGTTGAGTCAATCCACATGCCGTCTCCGATAATGGGCGTTTCAGGGGAGAGCTTATCCCACTTGCCCCACTTGAACATAGGTGACATGCCGGCTTCATACAGATAATCATAAGCCATCCAGCGGTTAATCGTATAACTACACAAAGTGGATATAGTAGTGCTGCGAAACCACTCCCAGGGAGCTTTGTTAGTTCCATAGTAGCTCGGATTAGTGTTCGTAAGCAAGGCAGGATCACGGTTAAAGTTGGACTCCGGAGCTGTAGGACAAATTAAAAGCGGAACGGATTTGCCCAATTCAATTTCTTCAGCGTATTCACCTTTGCCTGCGTAAGGCGCTAATTTCCCCATCCAGGAAGTATGCATATCCCCGGAATCATTGCGTATAGAAAACTTCTCAAAATTATTATCATTTTCGTAGAGTTCTATCGCCAGACCCATTTGATTAAGATTCGACGCGCACACCACCGCCTTGGCGTGCTCCCGCGCCTTGTTCAGCGCCGGCAGCAGAATCGATACCAACAGGGCGATAATGGATACCACCACCAGCAGTTCGATCAGGGTAAAGCCTGACATTTTGTTTTTGGTTTTCATAGAAACATTCTCCTATAGATTTAGTTTAGTTGAAAATCCAATATCCGCAGAGGGGTCGGCGTGCCGTTGGCGGGGGCTTCCTGCACGAGCACCGATAAAATTTCCTCGTTTTTGAAGCGATAGTGGTCGCCAAGCATATCATTGACATAAAAACCTGCATCCGTATAGATGATCTGCCAGTCCGTCCAGCCGGTTGCGGCCGTAGCGGCGGCGATTTCCAGGTGGCCGTTGACGATGCGAGTGTCGTATCCCAGAGCGATGGGGTTGAGCGCCGCCTGATAAATCAAAAAAGCATCGCCGTTGGCACGAATAAAAAGCTTGGGCCGATTGCCGGAAACCCACGGCAATTGATAATGATGCCAGACGCCTTTGGCGTCGCGCCAGTAATGATGATAGCGCCGGGCCGTGGCGTGGCCCCAGGTGCCGGTTTCAGTATAACCCAGCGAAGCCGCATAAGCATTGGTTTCATCGGTGCAGTGCCACATCACCACATGAATGCGTCCCTGGGCGTCCAAGGCCTGGGACTGCGCATTCATCAAACTGTAATATTCATCCAACGTTATGGCCGTTACGCCAGGCGAATTCAGATCGATAAGCAGTTGCGTTTGCGGGACGCCGGTCGCCAGACCGATGGGATTGGAACCGCGGCGGCCATTGAATGATAGTATCGTCTGCGCCGGACCCGAAGCAGCGCCGGTTTTAATCTGAAATACTGAAGGTGGATTGCCATTGAGCCAGGTTGTGCCCCCATCTTCGCTGTAGGCGTACATAATATCATGGTTGGCCGTGAGACCGCCTTCACGCCAGGTCCAGGTAACGTGCAGTTTGCCGTCCGGCCCGTATTCCCAGCGATTGGGGTAGGCGTTGCGATTGGTGCTGGTTTTATAGGTTCCATAGCGAGACGTTACCTGACGGGTGTTGCTCCAGGTATGCGTGTCGCCATTATAATCCACGATATAATCGTCGCCGTTGCCTGATGAGCCGATTCGATAACGAAACTGCATATTGCCGTTCGGGGTCAGGATAAACCGTGGATAGGTTAATGGACTTGGTGCGATGCCCACTTCAACATAATTTTGAATTGGGCCAAACAGCGAAGCGTTCCAGGTCACACCGGCGGGGTTTGTGATTACCCCCCACTGCGAAACCCGGTAATGCAGCGGGCTGTTGTGATGGTCAAACGCCAGATGAATCGTGCCGTCAGCAGGACAGATACCCATGCTGATAACATCATGGGAATCCGTGCCTGTCAAATCGTAATCCGGTAATTCCAGCGCCTGCCAACTGCCCACGGGCAGTTGTCTCCGGGATACACACACATGGCGAACGGCGTTATAATACGCCACATATTGCCAGCCGTCGTAGGTAATAACCGCATCCTGCTGAAACGATAAGCCATTGATTCTATCGCCCACAAACGACAAGGCTTGAGATTCCACAACCGTGTCGCCGATTTTTACAACGGACGGCGCCCCTTGAGCAACGGACGTGATAATACAAACCGCTGCGCTAAAAATAGCAAAAATATCTACCCGTACGAATTTCATATATTTTCTTACTTTCTACGAACTAAAAAGCATTTACCCATGGTTTTAATTTATTCCTCAAGCCCATTGGTCAGCCATGCCGTGACAAATTGAGCTAGATCGTTAACGTCATAGTCCGAAAGCCATGCGTTGGCAAAAATACTAAAATCATAAAAATCGATGATACAATCCGCCAGATGATCCGGCCCGCTTAAATCCCATTCCCGGGCGTAGGGCAGAGTACAATTTTCTCGTGCGGTAAAAAGCGCCCAGACTTCTGTTGCGTTCAGAGCGTAGTTATATACCCGCACATCGTCCATGCCTCCATTGAAGGTTTGCGACCCATCGGTGTGGCCGATATCCAGCGTCAAATCGGTTAAATCGCCCATCGGCACCGTGCCGCTCTGGACCGGAAGGCCGTTAAGGTAAATCTGCACGTTGTTATTTTCTGAGGTTACACAGACATGTTGCCAGTTACCGTCGGCGTTTATAGCATCAATGGCGGCCAGACTGCTGAGGCCGCTTTCGACGAAGAGATGGTCGGTTTCCTGGGGCGCACCACCCGTCCAGTTCACCCAGACGCTTACCGTAAAAGCATTGGCGAGATTTATCGGCAGCGGGATACTCTCCGATATCGCCCATCCACTGGTCGGCGTAATTTGCACGGCGCCCGCGGCTTGACGAACGCCGGCGACAAATATCGGCGCTCCGGCCGGCACGGCGGCGTAGCCTCCTACCTCATCAAGATGAGCCGTACCGTTAAAATCGGCCTGATCCAGCGTCCAGTGGGCGACCAGATCAGAGAAATTCACGACTAAGTTTACTGTATTTGAGAAAACCGCCGCTAATGGTTCATTATCAATCTGGCAATAATACTCTCCGATATCCGTTACGGAAGCATTAGTGATTTCCAGAGTGGTGGTATATTCCCCATTCAAGCCGTCATATGTGGTATTTACGCTAGTGTCCGGGTCGGCGGTATCCACCGGGCCGGAGCCGTTATGATACCAAACCACCGTGGGTTCTGGATTGCTGCGAAAAACAGCTTGAAATACGGCTGTCTGGCCGGCGTCCACGCTTGCATCGGCTGGTTGGCCCTCGGGTGTAAAAGTCAATTCCCACGTGGGGTCCAGCCCGACCAGGGCAACGCCGTCGAACCATGCCCGCTGATCGGCCGGATCAAGTGGCGGAGCTTCGATAATGATGGTTATGAAACCGACGCCGCTAACGGTGCCGATATATTTCTGGCATCCCTGCACTCCCGTTCCGCCGTCATCAAAAAAGATGATATCCGCTGTGGCGTAGCTGCAGTCAATTAAAGCTTCGCCCGCCAGAGCAACGCGCGTGTACCACCAACTGCTGGTAATGAGCGCCGGATTTTTGGCCCAATACACCGCATAAACGTCATAACTTGCGCTTGGCTCCAGTCCCGTTACGCTCATACTCAGTTGCGGCGGTGCGTCATCATCACTGCCCTGAAAAACGGTCCCGTTGATCGCTTTTGTACTGTCTATCTTGGGATACCATTTGTCGTAAGGCGCCCCTCCACTTACATCTTCGAGCCAGTTAATCAAATTCGGATAACTCGCCGCATCTGTCGGCCAGAGATTAAAATCCGCAGCGCTATTGGCATATCCTTCAATATAGGTACCAACGATTAGAGGATAATCCTTGACAACGGGGTATGCATCAGTTACATTAATCATACCAAAAAAGAATGTTATGATTGCCAGAAAAACTATCTTCATTAATCTCTTTAACCTCAACTCACCATCGGTGCAGTCCTTAAGCAGGCTCACACCCCTCCGGTTACGCTCTTATTTTCCTGTTTAAACAAACCTGCAAAAAAACGGACAGGGCTCAGCGCCATACACTGCTCCCCGTCCGTTTAATAACAGGCTGTTTACGTCATCTTTCCACACGAAAAGATGCTGCCATAAAATGCCAACCTTATTTCCAACGACGCAGGCCCAACAGGCCGCCCAGACCCAGCAACACCATCGTTGCCGGTTCCGGCACTTCTACATAGCTGAGGCCGTCAAAACGAGCGCGTTGATCGGCGGTAGTATCATAATCCGGAGCTTCAACGATAATGGATACTTCGCTCACGCCGGTAACCGTTCCTAAAAGCACCTGGCAGCCATTCGTACCGGCCGCATTAGCAGTATTATCCCAAAAAACCAAATCTGCGGTTTCATAACTGCAAATTTCCAGGGCATTGCCTGCCAAAGCGGCTTTGGTGTACCAATAACTCGTGTTGGTTATATTCGCCGGATTCTTGGCCCAATAAACCACATAGATGTCATATATCTTACTGGGGTCAGGCAATGATGCCGTCATAGTCAATTGCGGAAGCAGCGCCACCTCAGGATTATTACTGCCGTCGCGTCCTTCAAAATCAGCAAAGTCATGTTCATCTCTGATAGGATTAGCCGACGTGTACGGATTAACCCATTTACCGGCGGCGGCGGTTATGACCAGCCAACTATCCAGCGTAGTATAACTTGCAGCATCAGTCGGCCAGACATTATATTCCGTATCACTAACCGCATAACCATCTACATAAGTGCCGATAAGGTTCGGAAAATCGTCAATGACGGCCGCATTGACATTTATCGCCATTACCGTGACCAACAACATCGTTAAAATCCACATTTTCCTCATTTTACATTCTCCTTTCATCGAAAATCGTCGGATAACTTGTTATCTAGCAGCACGCCTGTTTCGATGTATCCGATCTTTTTCTGAAAACACTGGCACACACATCCTAAAGAAGCGTTCCACCGCCACGCGACGGCGGAACGCCATACGTCCTGAAGTTTTAGTGCTGAATCGGCCGATTGTCCGTCAACCAGCTGGCGATCAGCACCAGCAAATCATCCATATCCACGTCGCAGTCCTGGTCGATGTCGCCTTCCCGAATCGGATGGCATTCATCGCCGCACACCTTTTCGTATTGCACGACCTGATAAACGGGAGTCAGAATTTCACTCGTGGTCATCACAATATAATGTCCCGAATAGCTGCTGGCGTCTTCCTGAACTACCGGAACGCCCGGATCGAGTTCGATCCAGCCCACGAATTCAAACTTGTCCGGACAAAACGTAAAATTCGGCGCCGCCAGGCTCACCGTCTGGCCCTGCAACAGATTGTAGGTCCCTGAGGCCGGATAGATGGGGAAATCACCCGGCAGCGGCATCACGGTCTGGACATTATTGGGGTCTTGCACCACCGCGTCCATAATCGTCAGCGTTACCGACGACCGTGGTGCGGCTTCCACATAACTCAGGCCGTCCAGCCAGGCTCGGTCATCACGATTCGGTTGGTTGGGCGGACCCTCCACAAGAATGGACACACTGGTTTGTCCGCTGACCTGCCCCAGTAAAGCCTGACGCCCCTGTACAGCCGTCGCAACGCCGTCATCAAAAAAAGCCACATCGGCATTGTTAGCACTGCATTCCCGCAGCGGATTGCCCGGCAGCGCTGCCCAAGTGCTCCATTCGGTGTACTTGCACCAGTACACCACGTATATATCATACGTTTTCGTGTCATCCAGACCCGTCGCTGTCATCGTCAACTGGGGAGCGGGAGTTGACCAATCCTTACTCTCAAAAGCCGTGCCATAGATGGCCTTGGCGGATGCTGTTTTGGGCCACCATTTGCCAACTTCTTCAGGGTCCACGATCCAGTCCGTCAGAAAAGGGTAACTGGCCGCATTGGTGGGCCAGACATTAAAATCGGCTTCACTGTTGGCGTAGCCTTCGACATACGTACCGATTAGCAAGGGATAGGAATCGGGCGTCGGCTGCGCCTGCACGCCGGTGACGGTAACGGCCACGGCGGTTATCACTAAAATCCATATTTTCTTCATTATGTCATTCTCCTCAAAACAAAAGATGTCAGATTATTCATTTCACCATGTCCTGCAGGGCGTTTACCCGCATCAGTCACACGATGGGTGCGTGCAATCCAGCCACCAACGCGAAAGTACGGCAAAGTCCATCAGATCCACGATGCAATCCTGATTGAAGTCCGCTTTCGGAATCGGATGGCAGTCATCGCCACAAACACCCTGGACTTCCATAACCTTGAAAATCGGGGTAAGTGTTTTGCTGGCAGTAAGAGTGATCCAAGGATTATATAGGTAATTGACCGCTCCTGTTGAGGTCACATGATATTGAATGTTAGGATCACCCGGAGTTTCATCCTGCCAGCCCACAAACTCGAAATAATCAGGGCAGTTGACGAAATATCCTATCGGCGGCGTCACTAATGTCGCCGTCTGGCCCTGCAAGAAAGTATGTGTGCCCACCGATGGTGTTATGGGAAATTCTTCCGGAGCCGGCATCGTATAACCCCAGCCATTCGTATCCTGAACGATGGGCGCATTAATAGTCAGCGTCACCAGAGCGCGAGGTGCGGCTTCGGTATAGCTGATCCCGTCGACCCAGGCTCGAGCGTCATGGTTGGGATTAAGCGGATGGTTATCCGTGACTTCGAAGAGAACCGACAGTTCCGTTTGCCCGGTAACCTGCCCAACAAAGGCTTCGCCGCCACCGGTAGCTCCCGTAACGGTATTGACCAAAAACACATTATCTGCGTTCTGATACGTGCATTCCCGCCAGGGCCCGCCGGATAAAGACGCCCATGTGCACCACGCATACGGCTGACCCCAATATACAACATAAACATCATACGTCTTGGTGTTGTCCAGCCCTGTCACCGTCATGGTTAACTGCGGCGGCCGCTCAAAGTCTCTGCCCTGAAGGCAGTCCCCATTAATGGTCTTGGTGCTGGCCGTTTTGGGCCACCAGTAATAGTATTGATATGGATCTGTCGGGGCCAAAAGCCAATCGCTTAACAACGGATAACTCGCCGCGTCCGTGGGCCAGATATTAAAACTGGTTTCACTGCTTGTATACGCATCAACGTAAGCCGTGCCGAGCATATCCTGATCGTACGTTTCAAAGGTCGGCTGAGCCGACACGACAGCGGTCGCCAACAGCCCAATGACTACAATTAAAATACATGTCTTCCAGTTCATGAATTGTCCTCCTGAATTTTTAACATTCACAATAGTTACATTCTTACATTTACTCATAACCATGGCTCTCCTTCCTGATAACTCAATGCCTCCTTTCTCCTGCGACTCTTTTTCCTGACGGAGCCACGCCATCGATCATGGACCCTTTTATAACCGTGATATTACATAATTGCGGGCAAGGACTCCTCGATAGTTAATTTCTGTTTTGCCTTCAAAAGGCCGATGCTGCTTTGACGTATTCTTAAGTCAACCGGCAAAACGCGATGTATGGGATGATTCGCCCCGCCCATCAATTGGTCGTATAAAACGCGCATCGCTTCGTATCCTAATTTTTCATCATTACAAAACACACTCGTTAAGGGCACAGGCAGCTTGATACAGAAAGGCTTGTCTCCATAACCGGATATAAAAATATCACGGCCGACGACCAGTTTTAGATCAAGAGCAGCCTCATATACCCCTCTTGCCACATTATCGGCACTGGTGAAAATAACATACGGTTTTGTCGCCGCAGAATGGAAAAAATTCATGGCGGTCACTTTATGAAGGCTTATGGCATCCGCGGAATCAGGAAATATGCCGCTTAATTCCTTATCATCACGCCGCGTTTGGCAGATATACTTTTCCATATCAATAAAACCGTGATCTGCCATTGCCGCGGACCAGCCTTCATATCGGCTGCGACAACTGCCTGGAGCTGATGTTGAACCGACATAATACACCGGCCCGTCATGCTCTTCCAACAGGTGCTCCGTTGCTTTATAGGCTCCGGAGTAATGATCCGGCGCAACCGAACTGACATCCATCGCCGGTAATTCGCGATCTGCAAAAACCATTTTTATATTTTTGGCCTTGGCTTTTCGAATTATCTCGCGGAATTCCGGAAAGTCCCAGGGGATGATGACAAATCCGGGAATATCCTGATTCTGCGAATCGACGATGGCGGCGAAATTATCCAGCGACATGGCCATGTTCAGTGATACAAATTCCAATCCCACCTCCTGTGCAAAACGCCGACACCCTTTAGATACGGCAATATTAAAAGCACTGGGAACCCACTGAACATATACCAATGGATTATTTCTCGCTTTTTGAGGAACTATGTGCTTGGATTGGACGGTGACACGAATTTCTTTATGATCAAATTGGATAAATCCTTCTTGTTCCAGAATATCCAGTGCTGCATTAACGGTCTTGTATTCCACATCGAAACACTGCACCAACGCTGCTCGACCGGGCAAATAGTCGCCGGATTGAAGCTGGCCTGTTTCAATAACTTTTCGTATCACCGAACTAATCTGACGATAAAGCGGCCTCGATTTTCCAGAATTACGGTCCAGTTGTGAAGGATTGAACTGAATTTTATTCGTCGCCATTAAATGAATTGTCCTCTCGTATTTTTCTATAATATACCACTTATGGCTACTTAATGTCAATATATTTCCATTTTTTCTTTTTTTACCTTTATCCAACAGTTGTTCGCAGTAAAATATTCATAACTATATATATAATAATGATATATAAAAATATATCTAATATGTTATATTAAATAGGGTTATTAATATATTCATAGATTTAGTAATATTTATTCATTCTTATTAAATATATAAAAGATTGTCTCTGGAAATAAATGGAATTATAAGTTTCTGCTTATTAAGAAATGAAATCCCGATTCTTATGGACAAATGTTATGCGAGCATGAACCAAGAAGTCGGAAGCAAAAATAAAAAGAAGTGCTTCGCATTGCTTAGCATGAATTCTGCCAACATCCGTAATTAGC
>CAZOCV010000119.1:0-11471 GCA_964578395.1 uncultured Pirellulales bacterium | reverse complement strand
CTGGTTCTTGCCATCGACCTTGCCATCCCGCATATCAACCTCATATAGCTTGTCGAAAAGGTCCTGTTCCGTCAGGCCGGTTTTGGCCCGCAGCAGCTCCCACAGGGCCTCGTTAATCATCATCACCTTGGTCAAATTGGCCTCCAGCATCCGCACCTGCGTGCGAAGCAGGTTGACGCCGGTCGCTGCCGATTTGTCCACCGATGGCCCGCCGGTATAACTTGCGGCATATTCCGAAGCCGCCAGGGTCGCCAGGTTAAAAAGATGCATGCTCGTACCTCCGCTATGAATTTATCAAATTGCCTGTTTTACCCATTATACCCGCCCCGGCACGAATCCCCAAGGAGAACTTTAACAGTTGCTATTTGACCCGATGCCGGCCATAATAGTCCCCTTAGGAATCATAGGCATACGGGAAGGTTATGGACGCTGATAAACGCAAACAGAAGGTGGAATTCGCCGAGGATGCCCAGCCCTGGCGGCCGGGTGAAGACGACCAGGAACTGGCCGAGGAACCTCTGGCCAAACGTTTCAGCGAAACTCAGGATGAAATAACCGACGAGGCCGTAGTTGATGACTCCCTCGAAACGGCCGTCGGCAAACCCCGCCTGAGCGAACCCGACGCAGACGCCCCGCTTCCCAATGACCAGGCCGACGCCCACCTTGAAGCGGCTATCGGCGCAACCGAGCCGGAAAACCTCGCCGAACCCCAGTCACCGACGGAAACGCCGGAACCCGCCGATGAAGAACCGGCCGAAACGGAACCGGAAATCACCACCGCCGCCGTGCTGGAAGCCGTGCTTTTCGCCGCCGATGAGCCGTTCACACCCGCCAAGCTGGCCGAGATTATCGGCGTCGGCTCCGTAAAGGATGTGCGCGAGCATATCAAGCAGCTTAATAAAAAATACCGCCAGATGACGTGCAGCTTCCGTATCGAAGCCATCGCCGGCGGCTATCAGATGCTCACCCTCCCGGCTTTTAATCCCTGGCTGCAAAAACTGATGCGCGTCCGCGGCGAAACCAAACTCAGCCCGGCGGCCCTGGAAACCCTCGCCATCATCGCCTACAAGCAGCCGATTCTCCGCGTGGATATCGAAGCCATTCGCGGCGTCGCCTGCGGCGAGATGGTGCGGCAGCTAAGCGAGAAGGGCTTGGTCAAAATCGTCGGCCGCGCTGAGGTGCTCGGCCGCCCTCTTCTTTACGGAACCACCAAACGCTTCCTCGAAGTCTTCGGCCTCAACTCCCTCAAAGACCTCCCCACCGCCGAAGACCTCAAAAAGCCGGGGTAGGCATTCCAATCCATCGGCCCAATTCGCCATGTCGTCATGTTGAGCGCAGCGAAACATCTCTCTTTTTGTTTATGAGAGTCCCTTCACCGCATTCAAAGTGACAACCACATCCCTTTTGCCTGGTAAACGTAACACTCTGAGATGAACGAATAGCAAATCAAACCAAGGGAAATAGCCGCTGATTACGAATTGCGCCCGCTGAGGATGATGAAAATAACCAGCAGCGTTACGGCCAGTGCGCCGGCGAGAATGATGGCGGCGGTTTTCCACGCCAGCAGGGCGCTGGGCGAAGGAATACTGACGCGATCATAACCGCCGATATCGACAGTTTCCGCCCCTTTCTCGAGATTGGCGAGCACATTGGCGTCAAATTTCTTATGGGCCAGAAGCGGCGGCTCGCCGCGCCGCACGGCCCGAAGATCCTCCAGCAATTGCTTACAGTTGTCATAACGGTCGGTGCGCTTCTTGGCCATCATGACTTCGATAACTTCCGCCACGCCCACGCTCAGGGCCGGATTAATATGGTCCGGCGGAATCAGCGCTTCGCGCAGATGTTTGTGCATCACGGCCGAAGGCGTCGGCGCCTCGAAGGGAACCCGTCCCGTCACCATGTGATAAAACGTCGCGCCCAGCGAGTAAATATCCGCCCGATAGTCAATATTCAATTCCCCGCGAATCTGCTCCGGTGAAATATAATACGGCGTGCCATACGCCCGACCGGCTTCCGATTGCGCCGCAGCTTCATCGGCCGCTTCCCGCGCCAAACCCATATCCGCCAGTTTGGCCACACCGTCCTTGGTAATCATGATGTTCTTGGGTTTGACGTCGCGGTGAATCAGGCCGCGCTCGTGAGCGTGCTGAAGCGCTTCGGCTATCTGAATAATGATATCCAGCGCCTCGGTCTCCGCATACGCCTTGCCCTTGGACAAATCATCATAGACTGTTTTCCCCTCCACGTATTCCATGACAAAGTAGTGATACCCCCCCGCCTCGCCGACGTCTATCGCCTGAACGATATTATTATGGTTGAGCATCGCGGCGGCTTTGCCCTCTTTATAAAACCGCTCGACATACTCGGGATTTTCGCTCAGCCGCTTGGGCAATACCTTGACGGCAACGGTACGATCCAGCGAAAGCTGTTTGGCTTTGAAAACCGTGGCCATGGCCCCGGCGCCGATCTTTTCCAGAATCTGAAAACCGGGAATGCGGTGCGACGGGCGGGACTCGGCAATCGTCGAAGTCAGCCGCTCAATCTGGCTTTTCGTGGCGTATCCCCGGCTCTCAAGCGCGTCGGCCAATGTGGTCGGGTTATCCGACGTGGACCGCTTCCGCATGATATCCAGACATTCCTGGACTTCCGTGGAGGTGCAGAGATTCTTCTCCACCACCAGCTTACCTAGAATTGAATCAATGTTCGTTTCAGCCATATATACAGAAATCACACAACATCAGATACTTATGATGCCTGTCCGGTATCAGGAACGCACCAGACACGAATTCCAAAGTTTAAAGACAATTACAACAACCGTCAAGATTTCTTTTACCTGACATTGGTTAAGTTTTTATTAAATATGTTCAACTCCAAAATACCAACTCCTGTCCGAAATATCGTTTCAGGATAGACCATAACATATGGCCGGTCCTAAAAGGTCATTATAACGCTTTTTTTGATAAAGAAAGCGGCGAACCTCAAAACATAAATGACACTTACTTGCATAGGTACGATTTGGCATAAAATCTGCCTCACGGGCAACTTCCACCAGCCCTGCCGGCCCGCGCTCGGCCAAAATCGACAATACCGGATGCCGGCGGATGTCAAAATCCCGCCAAAACTGGTCCAACTGCACTATCGACCCCGACGCAATGTCCCCGGCAATTATGCCAATACATGTCCCGATGAATATATGCCCGCTGCCATCAATATGAACATGGCCGGCGCCCAGTAATCCCCAACTACATACACTATCGGCAATTTCGTCGTAATCCTTTGGCGGCAAAAGACTAACCAATTCTACCGCCGCCCGCCCCAACATTCGTTCAGGATGTTGAACAAACGCATCTCGAAACGATTGGGCCTGCTCGTTTGGCGGTAAATCTACCACCTTATGTGGATTGTTAAAAAAATCACGCCAGCGAATCTGCACCCGCTTCTCACCCAAAACCTCAGTAGCTATTTCTGCGGCCATTCTTACGTTTTCAATGGGGATATACTGCTGGTGGTAAACATCGGTGCTTATCTGTAATTTGGTCAGCCCAATTTCTTTAAGTTCTGCCATCCGCTCCCGCACCAGACCAGCATCGGTACACCAGTAAGCATTGGTTTCGATTTTTTGCAAACCCCCAAGATTTTCTCGCTGCGCCTGGCGAAGAATCTCACATAAACGGCTGTAACAGATAAATGGTTCCCCGCCGGTAAGATGCACCTGGCCGGCATCCCCCGCCAGCCGGCGCACCCCGCGCCAACACGACAGAGCCATTTCCGTACTCATTTCAGGGCTATACGCATCCGGCCCGGAAAAAACATAACAACACGCACAACGCGCCGGGCAGCGATATGTCAGCATCAAACCCACATTGCGCCAAAGCTTGAACTTAGGCGCATCCGGCCGCTGGTCGCGGTTAAATTGGTTGTCATTAAGATTTATCGTCACGGAATATCATCCAGCCCCATCTAAAAATTACCGATACATTTGACAGAATGCCTTTTATAGATTATAATTATGTAACTCATCGGCCAGCGGATTACCGTATAAGTGCCGAAGGAGATGGACCCGCCTTTGAGCGGGTCTTAAGTTTTATAGTCGCCTCGTATATTTCCTTTCAAAATCCTGACGTTTGTAACTATTGTCTATATAAAAAGATGTGATTAAGCGACGTCCGCCATCGGAGTATTTCTTCATAATAACAACAAAATCATATTCTTTTAGCCAAATGTAAGTATGTATGTTGCCATCTCCCTCCAGGTAATCCCAGGCTAACGCCTGCGGCTGAAAATAGTTATCGATGGTTGTGCGTACCCAAGGCAGTCGTTCCGCACGACGTAAATCCGGATATCTTTGGGCCTGAGACTGGTCCCGAATTAATGCGGTAAACTTCTGCTTGCGTCTTGGAATAGTTTTTAAACCCTCTTTTCGGCTAGTAAGATGCCAGAAAAGGCCGATTTTCCCATCTTCCATTTCTGGAAAATGCCACACCTCACGTCCCTGGTACGTTGGTCTGGAATTCACAAAATCTCGAAGAAAAATATGATAAAGCATTTCATACGTATCATTCGGTTCTCCATGCCGCCATGGATTAACGGTAGCCATTGCCGGTAACCACGGACATTCATTGCACATCAAATATTCCCCCTCTCCGTCGGCCGCCAAATACACAAGTTGAACTTCACCGCCGAGGGTAAGGTACTCCTGGTCAACGACAATCCTGATCTTTGGCGAATTTGGTCCACAATTCGCCGTTTGGCGGCGCTATCTGTTAGATTCCTGGCATGGTAAGCCATTGCCCCGATTAAAAAATCGGCCAATTGCATCAAACCTATCTCATGCGAATGAACATGCTGCATTCTGGCAATCATTTCCCGCTTAAAATCATAATTAGCATTTGTCAGCACCTCGTGAAGTTTTCTGAGTTTGACACGACTGCGTGTATCCTTAATATCCAGATAAACGTGATATATTGTATCTTCATTGGGCCGAAGAATATTCCTTAACATGCTGAAGTACATTTTGTAGTACCAGTCATCATGCGTCTGCCTAAACTCAGCGTGTCGAAGAATAGTTTTGTCAGGAACAATCCAAGCTCGAAAATTCATATCCTGCGTATCAAAAAACAATTCGACCAATGCCTCATAAAACGCCAGCTTGGACGGAGAAACCTTTCCCCACTTGATTTCGAAATAACGTGATAAGCCATACCGGCGTTTTAACGCCGCAATGGCATTATTAATATCTGGCGCCTGCTGTTTTGGAAACCATAATGCCCCCAAAACCATCGCCTTTTCCCTGTCATGCTCAAGGTGGCAACTTTCATCACAATATACATTAATTATTTTGTTCATATACACCTCAGCATAATCCCCTTGTTGCTGCAAAAATGCACATTGGTTCGGATCGCAATAATACGGAACAGAACTACAACATTTTAATGATAATGCCGGTCAGGTCATCGGCCTGGGGAGCATCCGCGGCGAAAGTTTCCACGGCGCGGAGAATCGCTTCCAATATTTCATGCGCACTACAATGATGGTGAGACTGAATCGCCTCTATGATACGGTCATGACCCATTTGCTCTTTTTGAGTATTCTCCCATTCGTAAAAACCATCCGTCAGCAGGCAAAAAATATCGCCGGACGTCATGGAAACGGTTTGAGGAGGAGTGAATTCAAAATCCGGCATGATTCCCAGCGGGATTCCCCCGGCCCCAAAAGATTCCACGGTATGATCGGCCGCATGATACCACAGCAATGGCCCCTGACCGGCGCTGAAATATGTAAGCCGGCCCGCCTTATCGTCGAGCACTCCTAAAAACACCGTGACAAAACTATTATCCACAATGTCGGCGGCAATCAGATTATTGACCTGCCCCATCACGCTGCACACATCGCCCTGACAACGGCTCATCGCCCGCAGCATCGCCCGTGCCGCACAACTGACCAGCGCCGGGCCGATGCCGTGGCCGGTTACATCGCCCAGAATCAGCGAGTATTTGCCGTCGCCGAGGTCCAGAAAATCACAACAGTCGCCGCCAATCGCGTCGCAAGGCCGATTCCAGCCGGCGATATCGAATCGCTGCAGGGTCGGAAATGTTTTGGGAAATAATCGCTGCTGCACCTCATGAGCAATTTCCAAAGCACGCTCAATGCGCTGTTTTTCCAGATATTCTTCCAGAAGCCGCGCCCGCTGCAGGGCCACCCCCGCCTGCGCGGAAAGCGCCTCGGCGATGGCTATATTATGCGGGGAAAAATCACCCTGACGTTTATTGAGCACCTGTAAAACACCCACCAGCCGCTCGTCATAATCCACCAGCGGACACGACAGTATGTTACGGGTCCGATAACCGGTATGTTTATCCACTTCGCGATTGAACCGGGTATCAGCATAGGCATCCGGCACATTGATTGTGGTTCGCGTCTGGGCGGCGGCGCCGGCAATACCGCTGTGGGCGGGAATGCGGAACCCCTCCACCCCCTCGGCAATACGGGTGTAAAGCTCCTGTTTTTTTTCATCATACAAAAATAGGGTCGCACGCTCCGCGCCGAGTAACTCCATGGAATAATCCACCACCATGGCCAGCAGCCGGTCAAGGTCGCAGGTCGCCGCCAGAGCGCGCGCCATTTCCAGCAGCGCCCGGGTGTCGTCAGGCAAACTGGATTGGATGTGTTCCTGTGTCATATTCGTGCGCCGATATCGGTCCGATAAAGAAAAGTATTATCCTGCTTGCCGCAATGATTTGCAACGGTTTTTCAGGGCTGTTCGCCGCTTTTATCGGACAATCAAAAACCGGCTTACAAAGGCCCTTTACGTTAAAGAAAAAACACATTCATCGTCGATAAAATGTTTCGTCACCACGCCGCCCCGGCAGAATCGCGGCGCTACGGTATTAGAGTAGAGAATAGTAAACACCCTGGCCCCCACAGGAGCCTCACTATGAACAAATTTGAACTTATCGAAACCATCCGTGAACTCAATCAATCCGCGTCCATCGAATTTTTGTCGCAATTTACGGCCGATGAACTGCAGGAATATGCCGAACACCTGATGACCTTAAACAATGAAGACCTCGCGGTGACGGCGCCTGTCACACCCTATCATTAATTCCCGCCGTAGCGTTTTCGCTGCGACCAGCCCAGCCAATAGCGTAATTTGAGCAGCAGCCACTGCCCGTAAGGCGCAACCGCCGCGGTCAGGGCGGCTCCTACGATAATCGCCGTGGTGGTCGAACCCCAAATCTCGCGGCCGGCGCGCCCCTGATGAATGGACCAGGCCAAAACCAGTTCTTCGATAACGATGGCCGTCAGAAACGTTATCAGCATCATCCCCAGAATATTTTCTTTATATAACAATTCCCGCAGCCAGATCAGCAGCAGCGCCGCCAGTCCAAACGCGAGGGCGTAAGCTCCGAAAGGCGCATCTGTAATCAAATCTTTGAATAACCCCAGCAGCCACGCCGCCATCAGGGCGTCATGGCCGACGCCGCGCAACACCAGCACAACCGCCGTCATCAGCAGCAGGTCCGGCAGAAATCGCCGCGGCCCCATTCCCACCAGTCGGTGCAATACCGCCTGCACGACGACCAGCACCGCCACCATTATCATCACATTACGCCAACGCATTAATAAAGCATCCCGCCAAACAGAAAACTCGCACGCGGCCGCCGCTTCCCGTCAATGAACCGACGCATCGACAATAACCACATCCGCCAGCCGGTTCAGATCGGCGGCGGGACGAAGGGTAATATCCCATAACACCGGATCGTTGTCATTGCGGCGGCACGTTTCCACATAACCCGCCATCACGGCCACCGGCAGAGCCGCCGGGTCTGAACAGGCATAAACGCCGTCGCCGGGCAGCACCGCCGTATCCGTGGGAATCATCGTCACCGCCGGTTTATTCAGCGATCGTCCGCGCAGCACACCCTGCACCCGCCAGGTTTCCTGTACGCGGCGCGGATGCGGTTCGATAAACACCGGCAGCGAAAACGCCGGATCATCCAAAAGCTGCACTTTTGCCGATTCCCCGGCGACACTTATCACCCGCCCGATAAGGCACAGACCGCACTGGCGTTGCAGCACATCCTCCGAGGCCTCTCCCTGCGGCAGCACCGGCGCCAGGACAAGCTGTCCCTGCCTCAATGCTTTTACGTCCCCGCACCGCACATAAACGGCCCGATGGCGAATGTCACTGTCATAATCGACGACTTCCGCCGCCGTTAAACGCACCCGCGCCAGACCAAAATGCTGCCGCAAGCCGGTCAATCGTTCGATCCACTGCTGCTGCTGTTCGTTCAACTGCCGCAGATTCTGATATTCCGCCTGCAATTTGCGATATTCATCCAAAATCCGGTCGTAACGATCCGTCGGCACCATGGGTTCACGAACCGTGTCGATTTTTTCGGTTACCGCCAATTGAGCATTCTGGCTCGTGCGCGTAATCGGTGCCAGCACGCGCGCCAAAACATGGTCCAGACGATCCGTCCACGCCGGCGGCACAAACAGCAGGCAAATCAGCGACCCCGCCATGCAAAGAAAAAAAACTCGCTGCACGGTCAACCGAAATTCAAACTGTCGTGAATCAGGTATCATTGACTATCACACTATCGGCATCCTGCCTGGAGGATAGTTTGTATTTATATTACATCCGCGCCGCAATCCCCGCACATGGATGTTCTCGTAATGCAGGACCTTACATCATCACGGAGGCAGGAACTACATGCTGGTATCGTCCGACTCCATGGTGTCTTTCCAGAGTTCAAGGTTTTCCAGATAGACACTGGTGCCGCGTGCGACGCAGGTGAGGGGATCATCGGCGATGCGAATTTTCAAGCCGGTGGCGTTGGCCAGAATAACATCCAGCCGGCGCAGCAACGCGCCGCCGCCGGCAAGGCAAATGCCGTTGTCAATCAGATCGGCCGCCAGTTCCGGTTCGGCCCGCTCCAGCGTCCGCGTCACCGCTTCGATAATCGCCGATACCGGCTCCTTGAGCGACTCGCGAATTTCCTCGCTGGTGATGACGATTTTACGAGGCAGACCGCTAATAGTGTCCCGCCCGCTGATTTCCATGGTCAATTCTTCATCCAGCGGAGAAGCCGATCCTATCTGTATTTTTATTTTTTCCGCGCGGGCTTCGCCGATAAGCAGATTGTAGGTGCGTTTGAGATGACTGATAATGGCCTCGTCCATATCGTCCCCGGCCACCCGCACCGATTCCCGCACGCTGATATCGGCCAGACTCATAATGGCGACTTCCGTTGTTCCGCCGCCGATATCCACAATCATGGAAGCGGTTGGCTCAGTGATAGGCAACCCGGCGCCAATTCCCGCCGCCATCGGCTCCTGCACCAGATAAACCTTACGCGCTCCGGCCCGTTCGGCGGAATCCAGCACCGCTCGTTTTTCCACCGCCGTAATGCCGCTGGGCACGGAAATAACCACTCGCGGCCGAATCAGTCCGCGGCGACCGTGAACCTTGCGGATAAAATAACTCAGCATGGCTTCGGTGATTTCAAAATCGCTGATGACCCCATCCTTGAGCGGACGAATCGCCGAGATGGACCCCGGCGTCTTACCCAGCATTTCCTTGGCGACCAGACCCACCGCGTTACCGTTTTGTAAAACCCGATTGGTCCCTTTCTTTACCGCCACTACGGAAGGTTCATTGAGCACAATCCCATCGCCCCGAACGCACACCAGGGTATTGCAGGTGCCCAGGTCGATACCCATGTCCAGCGAGAAAAGCCCTAAGATGTTATTGAACACCATTGCGGTCCTTTCCAGACCTTATCAGTTTGCCGAAATGAATCGACGATGTAACAGGGGCATATTCTAGCGGAAGTCAATGTCCACTGCAAGAAGTCTTATTCAGGCAAAGAAAGCTGCCTTTATCATATTAAAAACAGGAAATGGCTCCCGGCCAAACCTATTTGCCGAGTTGTATAACTACCAATAGCACCACCCTGGGGCAGCTTAAAACAAGCTTCCGAAAAACTGGTAGGACCAATAGCACACAACTCCCGTCGTAGCTGACAGGGACAGAAATGCCAGTCCTAACAGGGCGGTATATATATCGTTGGGGTTTGCGTTAGCTTTTGTTTTTGTTTTCACCGGTGCGGCCATGATATCACCTCTTGTTGTTATTTACCATAACCTCAATCAAAACCGGTGGTTATGTAATCTCCCACCACAATAGTATCCAGTTGGCGGTCCATACGTCCGCCGGCCTGGGTAGGCTCGACCATGGTTACGACAATGTCGCCAAGGTACTTACCCCCGCGGATGACGTTAAAACGCATATTTTCCTGGACGCCCGAAGAAGAACCGACCGAAATTGCCGCCAAACCACCCGAAATTTCGATAATCTGGCCGCGAATCGGCACGCCGCCGGTCGCCGCAGGCGTAACACTGGTGACACTATCCTGATTGGTTTCGACCGCGCGCCCCGCCACGCGAGTTCCCTGAGACTGCTGATTGATGCGAACGATTTCGTTTTCCAACTCGTAAATTTTTTCTTCATTCCGCCGTTTCAGCGATAACAACTGATCCCTTTCGGCCTGGGTTCCGTTAAGCTGGCGGGTTAACGCCGTTACACGGGTCTGAGCAGCAATCATTTCCTGCATGGCCGTATCCAGCTTGGTCTGGACCGCATTCTGGGTTGAATACATATTATCAACCGTCTGCCGCAGCGAATCCATCGTACTTACGGCCGTTACCCCGGCGCTTTCCGACTGCACGCGGGCCTGTTCGGCCATTACATAACGCTGCATCAGGTCGGATTTCTCCTTTTCCAGCATGGCAACGCTTTCCTGCAACTGCTTATTAAGCAGTTCGTAGCGGGAGATCGCCTGTTTCATGGCTTCATCGGCTGCATACGCCTGCACCTGGGCGGCGGTGGCAATATCAACCTGCTCATCGTAAGCAGCCTTCCAGTTATCCGTGCGGATAACAAAAGCGGTAACAGCGCCACAAAGGAATATGCCCACAAGGCCCACTAATACCACCAGTAATTTGGTTAAAGTACTCAATGTATAGCTCCTTGCAACAAGGTATGAAAACGTCGGAATTTTCCCAAACCTCCGCACCTTCGCGGAATTCGGTAGGCGGGTATTCTCCTTAATAAGGATGGCTTGCTCTCGGTCCCCACCATCGGCAAGTCGTCCGGATGCTAACCCATTTCAACCTTTGGGCATTCTAAATGGTCCACACAGCAAGTCAAGCAATTTTTCAAAACCTCTATCACGGATCATACAAATTTCCTTTCCGGCCAAATGTGTTGTAACCTCTTTTATTACATGTGGTTAGCAATACCCCTTGCCCAATATAAGTGCGGGGCTTACAATGGCGGCAGTTTCTTATCGTTTTTATAAAGGGTATTTTAGTAACTCCGGCGCCTGTCGCAGGGGAGGTTTTAATGCTCGCACGAGTCCATAGTTCAGCACTTGTTGGCATAGACGCAGTCGCCTGTGAAGTTG
>CAZOCV010000118.1:3822-11475 GCA_964578395.1 uncultured Pirellulales bacterium | reverse complement strand
CCTTTTTTTCCGTCGGCAGGTAAAACCGCCGCGGCTGTTCCACGGCCGGCTCCGTTGGAATTTGCGCGGCCTCAAAAGGTTTGCCCGCCGACATCTCCGCAAACGCCTCCCGCACCATGGCCTCCATCGCGTCAACATCAATATCGCCGAAAACCGTCAGCACCGACCGGCTCCCCGCCAGGCGCTGGTCATGCCAGGCCAAAAGCTGTTCGGGCGTCAAGGTCTCTACCACTGTCGTCATACCCAGTTTGTCCCGCCGGTAGGGACTGTTGACAAAAAACTTTTCCCGGAAAAACCGGCCGGCTTCGCTGCTCCAGGAATCCTTGATTTGGCTGATCATCGCCAATTGCATGGCGCGGACTTTCTCCACTTCGTCCGTTGGGAACGTCGGCGCCAGCGCTACATCACGAAATATCTCCAGCGAAGGCTTAAGGTCGCCCGGCATAACCTCCATTTTATAATACAAGGCGTTATTGCCGCATTCGGCCGTCAGCGCCCCGCCGATGCCGTCAAAATAGGCCGCAATTTCACGAGCGTTACAATGGGCCGTACCCCGCAAACTGGCGCGGGTCATCATCCAGCTTATGCCGTTATTGTCATCTTCCTCATCAATTAATCCGCCCAGCACCCACAATTGCACGTTGACCAGCGGTATCGACCGACCGGACTTGAGCAGCACACGCAAGCCGTTATCCAGGGTAATCTTGCGGATGCGGGTGTCTTCGGCCGAAGCCGCTGAAGCAGCCTGCTCCGTGCCGGCGGACAGAGGCCGAGGCGTAACCACCAGCGTCAGTTGCCGATGGCGGTCAAAATATTTTTGCGCCATGTCCTGCACCTGCCCGGCCGTCACCCGGTTCATGCGCTCTACGTAGTAATCGGAAAAGTGCGCATCGCCTGTGGCCAGATAATCTTCCGCCATCGTATCGGCAATCTGTTCGGCGGTCTGATTCTGACGAATATGCCCCACTTCCAACTGGCGTTTGGCGCGACGAAGCTCTTCCTCGGTAACGCCATCGCGGCAAACGCGATCCAGTTCCTCCCAGATAACCTTTTCCGTCTCGGCGACGTTCTCTGGCGCTAATTCACATACGATTAAAAAAGTTCCCTCCACGTAATAAGGCGTAAAATTCCAGGCGTCGATATCCAACACAAGCTGCTTCTCTTCGCGCAGCAAGTGGTATAACCGGCTGCTGCGTCCCTGGCCCAGGATGTTCGCCAGCATATCAAACGCATAGAGGTCTTCATGCTGCATTTTGAAACTCGGAAAACCCAGCCATAACTTGGCCGGGCCTTGCATCGACTCAAAGACCTTGACCAGCCGCCGGGGAGCGGCAACAACCGGTTCGTCCGGAATCACAATCTCCGGCGCCGGCCGCCGCTGAAATTCCGCGAACTCCTCACGCACCGCCGCCAGCATTTCTTCCACGTCAATATCACCCACCAGGGTCAGGATGGAATTATCCGGCACATACATCCGCTGATAATAATCCAGAATTTCCTGACGACTCACCTGACGCAAAATTTCCTGATGACCGATGATGGGAAAACGCATCGGATGCACCTTGTAACGCAGTTCATTAAAAATATTATAAGCCTGGCGATCCGGCGTGGAGGAGTACATCTCCAGTTCCCGCTGCACCACCCCCCATTCCCGGTCAAATTCATCCTGCGGAAACGTCGGCCGGGTCACCCGGTCCGCCAATATCGTCAGCGCCGTGCGAATATGCTCACGAGGAACCGTCAGGTAATACATGGTGCGGTCCTTGCTGGTGTAAGCATTGTGATCAGCGCCGATCTGCATCATCATGTCGCGCAATTCTTCGTCCGTATGGGTTTTCGTGGAACCGCCCATCAGCAAATGTTCGAAAAGGTGGCTCAGCCCCGCCCCATGATACCCTTGCTCCCAAATGGCTCCGGCCCGCACAAAAAACCTCACCGTCGCCACCGGTGCGACATCGTGACGGCGCAAAATGACCGTTAAGCCGTTCTCCATCGTGGCGACGATTTCGTCGGGCTTATCCATTAAACGCATTTCGCGCCCCGTCCAGATTTGTCCGGCCCCCTCCTCCCCTGCCGCCTGCGCTGAAAATCCCGCCAATAATGGAATTATTACCCCCAGCCCCATCCGCCAAATCGCTTTTCGTCTCATGCCAAACCCTTTTTATTCCAGGCCATTGTCGCCTTCGATTTCTTCCAGATACGCCAAGGTTCTTTCCAATTCGCTTTTCAGATGCCGCACCCGCAACAGGCTTTTGACCCTCGTCAGCAATTCCAGTTTATTGATCGGCTTGGAGAGAAAATCATCGGCCCCGCAATCAACGCCGCGCTCGATGTCGGCCAGTTCATTGAGCGCCGTGACAATCACGACCGGAATATCCTTCGTGTCCGGATCGTTTTTGACCCTGCGACAGACCTCAAACCCGCTCATCCGCGGCATCATAATATCGAGTAAAATCAAATCCGGCGGTCGCGTCTGTATCTGCTGCAAGGCGTCGATGCCATCGCCGGCAATCTTGACCACCACGTCGAGGGCTTCCAGATACGCCTGCATCAATTCCGCATTTTGTGGGTTATCATCGACGACCAGTATAAGACTGGTTTGAGTCGGCGTTTCCTTGACGGGTTCGACCATCAAATAACTCCTGCAAACAAGGACCTTTATATCGCATCCCAACCTGATCCGCTTCGCTTAACCGCGGCATTATAAGCCCCCATTCCCTTGCCGTCCAGAATAACTCTTTTTCATCGGCCGTATCGCCCACGCGGTAAAATTACTGTAACCGACGTTCATAACGTCAGTTATGCTTATGCCCCTACCCCGTCTTCGTCTTTCCTGGCGGCGTATTTCTCCAGATATTCGCGGACCTCGGGCAAAACATAACAATCCGCCAGTTCGGATAATTCAGCTAATCCCTGCGCGGTTCGCTCCAAACGCTCCGGCGTCGCCGCCAAAGCGTCCACAAATAAAACTCGCTTGTCCCGCAGCCGGCATACACCCCCTCCTTCGCCACCCAGCGGGATAATCCGCACCTCCAGCCCCAAGCGGCGGGCCAGATCGATTAATTCTTCCAACAATGCCTGCTCATCCATAAGCTCAAGGAATCTCCGGTCAATACCCGATTATACTTTTAGGTGCAAGGTCCCGCCGTTTTTCGGATATGGACCGATAACTATAATAGCACCTATGACTGAAAATTAAAAGCCGCATATTACAGGAGCATTCCTTGACCGGACCCTTGCAGCGTCGCCATAATCTTCACCAGCAATTACGCGATAATGAAGAGCATATCCAATTGCTGGAGCAGCAGATACAGGCTGTTCAAAAACTGGCCAGTCTGGGAACCACGGCCTGTCTGGTCGCCCATGAATTCAATAATCTCCTGACGCCCATGATTAATTACGCCGAACTGGCTCTTCGCCACGAAGACGACCTCGATTTGATGCGAAAAGCCCTGGAAAAAACCATAAAACACGGCAATCGGGCGGCCTTGATTATCCAAAGCATGCTCGGTCTGGTGCGTAACTCCGATCAGCAGGCCCAAAAGGTAAATCTGGCCGCCGCCGTGGAGGAATGCTTCCACTGTCTTGCCCGCGACCTCAATAAAGACCGCATCCATGTCCGGCAGAACATCAGCCCGGACCTTCATGTTTGGATGGTTCCCGCCCAGTTGCAGCAAGTGCTATTGAACATGGTCATCAACGCCCGACAGGCCATGCTCAAGACGGGCGGCAGCCTGAACCTTACGGCCCATCAGAAGGATGAACGAGTCATCCTTGAAATTACCGATACGGGCTGCGGCATTGATTCGGAATTACTGGAAAAGATTTTTGAGCCGTTTTTCACGACAAAAACCAGCTCCAATGGATCTTCCACGCAAGGGACCGGACTTGGGCTGTCCATTTGCCGTGATATTATCGAATCTTATCAGGGGACCATCACGGTACAAAGCCAATCTGGCCAGGGGACAACCTTTATCATTAATTTGCCCGGCCGACCCCCCGCTGATGATAGCAATTCACCCCGTTAAATCACTTTGATAATTAGGTGATTTAAGCCGCCAAACTCTATAACCCTAATAACGGTCGCATGTTATCCTGTCCATACGCCACCAGATTATCGGACCATACCCAAACCACCCACCATTACCCAAGCTATACTCTGGATTTGTAACCGCAACCTTATGTTAAAAAAGAAGTAACGTAAAGTGTTGCTCCCCGCGAACCGATATCTAATATATAAAGTAAAGAAATATGCTTTCATCATTTTGTGTGATTAGGTAAGATGGCGCCGGTCGCTGCTGATATGAAGGAGAAGCGCCCCGCGAAACTGACCCCCGAAAGCGCCCTTGCTGCTGCTTTTTGAGGGCAAGCCAAATAACAAGTTGATGTCCGAAAATAACGGAAAACACTTAATCAGTCGCCCCTTTAAAATCATGCTGGCGCATGCGGCATGTTTTACGGTTGCGCTGTTTTTATGTTTTCTGGTCAATCACGGAATGCAACTGGGGACGTGGTTTCCCAAGTTATTTCTGGCGTGGCTGGTCGTCACCCTGGCGGTGAAACTGGTGGTTTACGGCCTGCTTCATCAATATCAGGGGTGGTGGCGTTACGCCAGCGTCCCGGATTTACTGGCAATCATCAAAGGGTCTTACATCAGCACCATCATTTTATTCGCCCTTTGGTGGGGCGCGATGTGGCTGGCGCGCGGCTGGATGGGTATTTTTGAATTTGTACCGCAATCGGTGATGCTGATGGATATGGCCGCCACCATTATTGTCCTCTGCGGCGTGCGGCTGATTATTCGCCTGTATTACGAAGAAACGCACACTGTCGCGGAAGGACGCCTCAGCCGCCTGCTCATTGTCGGGGCGGGAAATGCCGGCGAAGTATTGTTGCGCGAAATTCAGCGTATGTCCACGGCCAACTACGAAGTGCTCGGTTTTATTGACGATGATCCGCGCAAACATAACGCCCGCATCTACGGCGTGCCGGTGCTGGGCGCTACCGAACAAATCAAGGAAATCGCCGCGGAAAACAACGTCGATGAAATCATCATCGCCATGCCCTCGGCCACCCACCAGCAGATTCGCCGGGTGATTAATCTCTGCCAGGGCGCCAATCTGAAATTTTCCACCGTGCCCGACCTGGTGGCGATTGCCTCCGGTAAAGTAAAAGTCTCCCAGATTCGTGAAGTCGATATCAACGATTTACTCGGGCGTGCTCCGGTCACCCTGGACACCGACTTAATCCGTAATTTTCTCACCAAAAAAGTGATTCTAATAACCGGCGCCGGCGGCTCCATCGGTTCGGAAATGTGCCGGCAAATCGCACAATTCGAGCCTAAAACTCTGGTGCTGATCGAACAGGCGGAAAACTGCCTGTTTGACATTGACCGCGAGTTATGCCGCCGTTTTCCTCATTTGACCATTCGCAAGCATATCTGCGACATAACCGATCGGCCGCGGTTGGATTTTATTTTTCAAACCTACCACCCGGAAGTGGTCATTCACGCCGCGGCCCACAAGCATGTGCCGCTGATGGAAATTGATCCCGGCGAAGCGGTGAAAAATAATATCGTCGGCACGCGCAACGTGGCCTTCGCCGCCGACCAGTATGGCGTCGGGCACTTTGTCATGATCAGCACCGACAAAGCCGTCAATCCCACGAGCATCATGGGTTCGACCAAGCGCATCGCGGAAATGTCCATTCAGTGCCTCAATGAGCGCAGCAAAACAGATTTCGTAACCGTGCGTTTCGGCAACGTACTGGGCAGCAACGGCAGCGTCATCCCCATTTTCAAACAGCAAATCGCCGCCGGCGGGCCGGTGACCGTCACCCATCCCGAAATGCGGCGTTATTTTATGACCATTCCGGAAGCATCGCAACTGGTGCTGCAGGCGGCGACCATGGGCCACGGTGGAGAGATTTTCGTTCTGGATATGGGCGAGCCGGTGAAAATCGTCGATCTTGCCCGCGATATGATTACCCTGAGCGGTTTTCGCGTAGGCGAGGATATCGACATCGAATTTACCGGCATCCGGCCGGGGGAAAAACTTTTCGAAGAATTGAGCATCCGCGGCGAAGATATGGCGTCCACACGCCATCCCAAAATCGGCATCTGGAAAAATATTCCCACGAACGAAACCCTTATCAACCAGACGGTGGAAGAGCTTCTCAAAATCGCCAACCTCGGCGATCATCAAAAAATCGTCCGACTGATTAAAAAAATCGTCCCCGAATATGTCGGCGATGTGGACTGCATGAAGCTGCACAACGAGCATAAAGCCCGCTGTAACGGTGAAGCCGACGTCAATATCCATGCCCAGCCTTCCGCATGAAACACGAGCGATGTATTCTTGCCCTTGATCAGGGAACCACCAGTTCCCGCGCGGTTTTAATAAACGCGGACGGCCGGATCCCCGCCTGGGCGCAGGAAGAATTCTCCCAGATTTTTCCCCGGCCCGGCTGGGTGGAACATAACCCTGAAACTCTCTGGAAAAACTCATTTCATGTCATGGTGGAAGCCATGCACAAAGGCGGCGTGAATGCCGAAGACATCGCCGCTATCGGCATTACCAACCAGCGGGAAACAACGCTGGTGTGGGATCGCTCCACCGGCAATCCTCTGGGCAACGCTATTGTCTGGCAGGATCGCCGAACCGCAGATTTCTGTGAACAGCTTAAACAACAGGGGCTTGCCGAAACGATTCAAAAAAAGACCGGCCTGGTGATTGATGCCTATTTTTCCGCCAGTAAACTCAAGTGGATACTGGATACGATACCCGGCGCCCGGCAAAAAGCACGCGACGGACAACTGGCGTTCGGCACCGTGGATACCTGGCTGCTTTGGCGGCTTACCGAAGGAAGCGTTCACGCCACCGACGCTACCAACGCCGCCCGCACCATGCTTTATAATATTCACGACCTCACCTGGGATAACGAATTGCTGGACCTGTTTGATATTCCTGCCGCCCTCCTTCCGGAGGTAAAAAACAGCAGCGGTTCTTTTGGCCAAACGGCTTCGGCGCTTTTTGGCCGCCCGATTCCCGTCACCGGTATCGCCGGCGACCAGCAGGCGGCCTTATTCGGCCAACAATGCCTTGCGCCCGGCATGGTCAAAAACACCTATGGCACGGGCTGTTTTCTGATGATGAACACCGGGAAGAAACCTGTGGTTTCCCACAACCAGCTATTAACCACCCTGGCGTGGATGCTGGAGGGTAAACCCACCTATGCCCTGGAAGGAAGTATTTTTATCGCCGGCGCGGCCGTACAATGGCTGCGCGATGGGCTTGGCCTGATTAAACAGTCACGTGACATTGAGCATCTGGCCCAAACCGTATCCGATAATGGCGGCGTTTATTTTGTTCCGGCCCTGACCGGCCTGGGAGCGCCATACTGGGATCCGCGCGCCCGCGGCCTTATCGTGGGCCTCACCCGCAGCACAACGGCCGGGCATCTTGCTCGCGCTGCGCTGGAAGCCATTGCCTATCAAACCTGCGACGTGCTGGGGGCCATGACGGCGGACTCCGGCATCAACGCACGGGAATTGCGCGTCGATGGCGGCGCTTCAGAAAACGCCTTGCTGATGCAACTACAGGCCGACGTGTCGGGGATAAAAGTCACTCGCCCCAAAATCCGCGAAACCACCGC
>CAZOCV010000118.1:0-3722 GCA_964578395.1 uncultured Pirellulales bacterium | reverse complement strand
CCCACAAAACCGCCGCCGACGCCGTATTCCGTATCACACCAGGCGCAGCACGCCAGCACGCGTTTTTTATCCTGTAAAATCGCCTGGGCCATTTGCGCTGCGGCCGCCGCGGGCGCGTAATACGCCGAACCGGTCTTGAGCAGATTCACAATCTCAATGCCGCCTTTGCGCGTCCGCTCGACAATCGCCGCCAGTTTCGTTTCGCTGATTAACTCGGTAATGGGAATGCCGCTCACCGTCGTATAGCGCACCAGCGGCACCATATCATCGCCGTGCCCGCCCAGCAGCATGGCCTGCACATCCGTCACCGACACGCCCAGCGCCTCGGCCAGAAAGCTGCGATACCGCGCGGCATCCAGCACGCCCGCCATGCCCATCACCCGGTTTTTCGCCAGCCCCGACACCTTGCCGGCGACATACGTCATGGCGTCGAGCGGATTGCTTACCACAATCAGCATGGTATGAGGACTTGCCGCCACGGCCGCACGGGTCACCTGGGCGACAATCTCGGTGTTTTTTTTGAGCAGGTCGTCGCGGCTCATGCCGGGCTTGCGGGCCAGGCCGCTGGTGATAATCACCACATCGCTGCCGGCCGTATCGGCCATATCGCAACTGCCCGTCAGCCGCACATCGAAGCCGCCGATGGGCGTCGATTCATACAAATCCAGCGCCTTGCCGGCGGCCAGCCCCTCGACAATATCCACCAGCACCACATCGCCCACGCCCGCCGCCGCCAGACACTGAGCCGCCGTCGCCCCCACATTACCCGCGCCAATAACCGATATTTTTTTACGCATAAATAATCTCTTTAATTTCCTTTAAACATCAACCCTTATAGTCCGCCGATTAAAACAGTATTGGTTTCGTATCAGAATAATTCAAGCTGCCGGTTTTTCCCCTCTCTTTTATCAGGCCTTCTGGTTTCTTTCATACCCGTGGTTCTTGCCGCCGCACAAACTTCGCCCCAGCTAATGAAATAATTCTCATAGTATTCGATAGGATATTTGCTATACTTTTCAACCTCTTCTTTTGTGGGCATTTTACCTATTTCCTGAACAATCCGTTTGACCTCTAATTGCAATTCTTTTTTAGGAATAATATATTTCTGTTTTTTCAGCCTGGGAACGGAACTGTTTTTGGCTTTGGGCGTATCGCCATTTTTTCGGAAGGGATCCAATCCCCACAATAACTCCTTATGTCTTTCCTGAGCTATTATATGATATTTTTCTGAGAGATCAATTCCAATATATTTTCGTTTTAACTGCGCCGCCGCCAACGTGGTCGTCGCCACGCCGTTAAAAGGATCAAGCACAACTTCCCCCTCACGAGAAAACAACGCAATTAATCTTCTCATCAAAGCAGGCGGAAGCTGGCAGGGATGATCCACTCTTCTGGCATTATGCTTAAGCCGATGGATATCCCACCATAAATCCGTAATGGGTTTTCTGTCGTTACTCCGGCTATTTACACAGCTTTGCCTCAAACAATAATTCTCTTTTAACGAAAGTAATTCTTCACCATCATTAAAACACAGTTCACGCGGATGACCTTTGGAAAAACACAGAATCGCATAATTCGCAGGCATAATCATTCTTACCGGCAAACTCAACCCTTCCCACGTAATCCAATGCTGAAAAGACAATATATCCTTAAGATATTGGTAATGCCTGATGGCCCACAAGGGGATATTGAGAACTGAGAGGAAACCGCCGGGCTTGATCACCCGGCCCAACTCGAACATCCACCTGTCGCACCAAGTAAAATATTCCTGAATATCCAGATGATCATTCCAGTTATCGTATTTCTTTTTTAAATTATACGGCGGGTCCGCAAAACAGTAATCTATGCTGTTATCCGGAATTTTTTTTAACGCCTCCAGGCAATCATCGTTGATAAGCATGTTGAAAGAGGCATCATCTAATTTGTTTATCGTTTTTTGATTATAAACATGACCGTTATCGACAACGGGCCTGGTATATTCCAAAGCCTCCAACATGTCCAAAACCATCAATTCCTCATAAGGAGGCAGGCCGAAAACATGCACTAATCTGTCAACCACTTGCGCCGGATATTCATCGGGGGTAATTTCTATATCTCTCCATACATCCGACATCAACGTACCGTATTCATGATACGTGTGCTTTTTTCCCCCGTAATCCTTGGTGGTCTTATCGCAAGCGGGACAATAGGAATAGGGCACTCGTGTTTTGGTGTGCCTTAAATTCCCCTTGTATTTGCCTAGAATCAGAATTTCCGAGTGCTCATAAGGCAATGAATGACTTCGGATTATCGGTTCGTTATATTTGATGGACACCCACAATTTATAGTAAAGTGTATCCTGCAGTGTCAATGCCAAATCAGAGGCGGTTTGTGGGGTGGTCAGAAAGCACAGAAGGGTTTGATCGTCGGCATTATGGGCGAATTCCTCCAGTCTTTTCAAAAACAGATGCGGTAAATCGACGCCTATTAGAGATGAATTATAAGGCAGCACAAAAAGCCAAACCGCGGGACGTGAGGGATTCAATTGGCTGATTTTATCTACATCCCGGATTTTTACATCCCTGACTTTCAGGGGTACGCAATTTTCACTCATCTGCGCCATGTGATTATAACTTCTTAAGGAATCCTGCAAGTTTCATGATTTCACTGTCTTTAAATGTCACGGTGCAATCACTATGCTGACAAATGGTATTCAAAGCGGAACGACGTTCAAAATTACCGGCGCCATCAATAACATAAGCAATACGGTGCCCTTTCCGGCGCAGAATGGCCTGTCTTGCCTGCGCCTGCCCTGCTTTTCTTTCGATGGTGCTGTTGGTGGTGACCTGAAAACTGATTTCGATGGCGCAATACTTTCCCCGCGGGGTTTCCGCCACAATATCAAATGAGGTATTGGTCCTACCTTTGTTTTGACTTATTCCAGGAATCGTTTTTTTGCTGAAATCCCAATCCTTCAGATAATGGGCAAGTTTTTGTTTAACATATTCTTCCACCAAATACCCCATCGCGTTGGCGGCGGCTCCCCCTGTTATCCTGCTCACCCAGATATACCTCTGACGGACAAAAGTGTCCAGTTCCTTCTTATTCCCCAAAAGCGTTCCAATCATGCACTTTTCAAGTATCTCCTGCGGAAGCCCTTCGTTTAAACTATTGCCTCCGAACATAAGAAGCATGATGACATCTTCCATGGCCTTCGATAAACATTGTTTGGCAAACAACCTTTTGCCATCAACATGTAAATTTACATTCCCCCAGTTTTCATTGGAACGAAATGTTTGAAATTTATACTCATATGCATGATCTTTCCAAACATATTTCAAAATGCGATTTTTAATTATTGCGGGAAGTTCGGTTTTATATCGCTTGGTTTTCTCCCCGCTGATATCTGTCAGAATCATTAAGTGTTTAAGAAAAAGATTAGGGTATAAAGTATTCGTGCCGGGTAATATCTCTTTCCAGCTGGCGGGCGACTTGTCCGCAATATGGAGTAAACTTATAAAACTTTCCTGGGTTTGCAGCAATAAAGGGATGACGCTCGAGTCTTTTTCTTTTCTGGCTATTTCTGACGGCCAAAATATCAAAGCTTCGGCCTTGAGAGCATCATATCCCCTAATTTTCGCCATATTTTACTCCAATACTTCTATCTCCTGTTATTATCCTTGTTATGCTTAAAATTTCACGCCCAATCCGATGCTCAGTTCCTGGCGGTAGATGCTGTTGCG
>CAZOCV010000117.1:0-11481 GCA_964578395.1 uncultured Pirellulales bacterium | reverse complement strand
TGAACTCGACGCTGTAAACGCCGGCCTCGATATTTTCCAGCAGCGTCCCTCCGGCCAGCCAGCCGCTCACACCGGCCAATCGCCATTGCGGAGCGGGACTGATAACGCCGTCAGGACTGGTGAGCATGACCCGCAAGGAACCCGTTTCCGGAATCTGCTGGAAAGCCTGAACATACGTGCCCTGAGCCGTGGTAAGTGCTTCGGGATGAACCGTAACCGTGATATCCTCGGGCGTCGTCCAGCCAAGAACGTTCTTGAAACTAATGGTGTGGCCGCCGGTCAGCACATTTTCCATAACGTCGCCGCTGTTGCGCCACGCTCCCTCGTCTATGCGCCATTGCGCGCCATCAATCTGAGCCATTGTCGGCACAATCGCAACATTGAGAGAACCGGTCATCGGTGCGCAAACCACGCTGACAGTTTTATCCGCGTCCATCGTAACCGTATTGGTCAGTTGCCCGGCGGCGGGCGTAGTATCGGCGCCGCTCCAGGAAACCACGCGATAATGGGCCGGCGGCGTAACGGTCAGCGTAACGACGGAGCCTTCCGAGTAAGCGCCGCTGGCGGGGGATATGGTCCCCAGGCCGCCTGAGACGGAGGCCGTAAGGTTAAATACCTTTTCAAAAGCGACGGTAACCTGGCGATTATTAGTGAAAGTTACCTGCACGCTGGTTTGGCCGGCGGCGGGGTCGCTGTTGGTTCCCGTCCAGTTCTTGACGCGATAGCCCGCCGCGGGCGTCGCCGTCAAGGTAACGGTTTGGCCCTGCTGATACGTCCCCGAAGCCGGAGAGATAGTTCCCTGCCCGGCGGCAACGGTGGTCGTCAAGTCATAATAAACGATATCCGGCGTGGTGGTGCGTTCAAAAACCGCGCCGCCAACTATGTTGTAATACATGCCGACGTTAGCCGGATTACTGCTGTTCCATTCCACCAAATCGCCGGTCCAGTGATCAAAACGCCAGCCGCTGGCCGGCACCGCCCGCACCTGCACCGGTGTTCCTTCATTATAAATTCCGCCGGATGGCGTCAGTTGAATCGTGCCGCTGCCGGATGCAACGTTGACGTAGAGAGTATATTGCGGAACCTCATCCTGCTCGAAAATCGCTATGACAGAATGGTTATTGTCCATCGTCATGGTCAAGGGCATGTTATCCGAGAATTCATCATCAACCATCCAGTAAGCAAAACGCCATCCCGACGCGGGCTGAGCATAAAGCTCAACCTGAGTATAGGCGGGGTAATATCCATACGGTTCACCGGAAGGATATGTCAGAACCTCACCCTGACCTTCCGTCCCCGTGGATAAATAGAAGCCTTCCTCACCATCGGCGACGGTAAAGGTTTCCTCGGAAACGGCCCAATTGTTGGTTTCGTCACTTTCGGTGATGCTGGCGTAGAATAGCGGCGGATCATCGGGGTCGGCGACGGCAATGAGGTAATAGTTACCGGCGGGTAGATTTATATCGGTTTTTAAGATAGTTTGATTATCGGAGTTATATGACCAGCCCGGCGGAAAGGGCGCGCCGAATTCAGTCATCGTGAGGTAATGGTCCTCGGCCGGTTCGAATAGCTGATCCAGCGACGCATAAATGACCCAGTAGAAATTGGAGGTGATTTCAATTTCATCGATATACATACCGAAGGTGTATTCAATATAATCGGGGTCATCCGCCAGAGAGATGTAATAAGCGGTGATATCGGGCAGCGGGCCGGCAGCGCCTTCATAAGCGCCCATATCGACGTGTTCACCCTGAAGACGCGGAGCGCCGTCGAGATCATCAGCAATATCGATTACGGCCGCATCATCGCCGGTATCGATACAGGGCGATTCGTTCTGGAGGTGATAATCCCCCGGCATCCAACCGTAATTGTCCCAATAACCTTCCGTCACAAACAGCGGATTCGTGTCGATGTTGCCGTTGGCGGCGCCGCCAAAGAGAACATAGCCATCGCCGGATTCATAATCTTCCAGGCAGCTATGCGTAACCGACTCGAAATCGCCATCCAAATGAGGCATTTCCAGAGATGTCTGCTCATTGTTCCAGATGATACAGTTGGTCAGGCACATCGGCGAGATACGGGCATAGATGGTATAATAACCATGGGTGTAGTTTTCCGTAAAGGTGCAATTGACAAAATCCGCCTCGTGATACAGGCCGTAAACCGCCGAGCCGTACTCGATGCTTTCGTTGCCCGCAAAAAGGCAGTTGGTAAAGCGGCTCGAACCGCCATCGCCATAAAAGGCGCCGCCTTCGCCGCCCTCGCTACTGATATTGGCGATATTGGCCAGAAATTGCACATGATCAAAAGCTGCTTCGGAATCTCCCAGACACGCCGCCGCTCCGCCCTGATAGGCGCTGCATTCCGTAAATAAGCAGTTACGCACCAGCGGCGAAGCCTCGCTCACACAGGCCAGCGCCCCGCCGGCCCCATAATAAGCTTCACAGCTTTCAAACACACATTCACGAAGGGTGGGCGACGTTCCATCGCAAACGATAGCCCCGCCGACATTTCCCCACCAGGGACCGAAGTCGTAATCGCTGGCGTACTCGCCGGCCTGACCATTGATGATGGTCACGCCCTGCAGCACCGAAGCGCGGCCTTCCTCCTGATTGAACACAAAGCCGCGATGTTCAAAGTTATCGCTGCAATCAATGATAACGCCGGAAGGTCCGTTTTCCCCCTCGACGGTGATGGCCTTGCCGCTAAAGTTAATATCCCAGTTCCCCCAACTGGTGTACAAACCCTGCATAATCAGCACCGTGTCGCCATCCTGCGCGGCGTCAATGGCGTCCTGAATGGTGGTGTAATCGCCGCCGCTGCCGACCGTAAGGGTGCGGGCCAGTACGAAGTCAACACCGGTCGCAGGGCCGGACCCCAAATCGACATATTGATAATCAGACCGCACGCGCGGCCCCTCAACGGCATACATGCTGGTATCGCCGCGCCAGTATGCCCAGGCGCGGACATAACCGCTCCAGCCGTAGCCAATGCCGTCGAGCGTATAAGCGCCGGAGCCGTCGGTCATGGTTGCGGCCAAAACGCTGCCTTCGGGATCATAGGGGTCATTATACGCCTCAATAATGATAGCCGCACCGGGGTAATCACTGTAGGTTACCGTGCCGCTGATGCTCATCATGGCATTGACGCCGCCGACAGAGGTATATTGCAGTTCGGGGCTGTTCTCATCGGCATCATGGGCAAGGCCGCCGACAACATATTCGCTGTCAACGGTTGTCAGCCATTTGCCGCCGCTGTGCGTTCGGGGCTGGACGGGAATAATGGAAAATTCCGCCACATCGCCGTTGCGAATCGCAATACCGGATTCGAGTAATTCCCCATCGCGCCATACTTCGGCGGTTCCTGAAATGGCGCCGCAGGTGAAATAGACCAGAATCTTTACGGACTCATAACCGTTGATAAATTCCAAAACGATGGTGTATTGCGTATCGGCACAGGCGGCAAAGGGCAGAAATTCCACCGCCGCAGAGGTAATGGCGCCATACAAGGTATCGGTGCCGGCAATATGCGCCAGATAAAGCTCATGAATATCCAGGCCGTCCGCCCGGTAAAGCGGGTCGAAATCCGCATCGCCGACGCCGTCGATGAATATCGGACCCGCTTCGGCATTCACCCAGTCGTCCAGCGAACCGTCCACCGTAATTTCACCCGCCACGACCGCCGGAAAATCAAATTCTCCCGCGGGTTGCATATCCAGCGCATCGGTCCAGTCATCCTGCGTCATGTCCGGTAAAATCCCGCCCAACGTCGAATCGTTTTCCAATCTTGACCCCATCGTTCCGGGCAGCGGCTGGTTATCCGGGCCAAATGCCGGCAGCATGTCGCGCCCATCAACCTCTCCGGCAAACAGCGGCGTCGGGTCAAAGCGTTTAGTCACCGTCGTCGTGTCGCTGAGCTGACCGCTCAAACCGGAAATCGTGCCGCTGCCTTCGCCCCAATAATCAAAGGTGGCGCTGGTTATCACTTCGCCGTCAATCTGACACAGCAGGAAACCTTTGGCCACAATACCGGGACGATTCGGCTCCAGTTCGATGTGCCATTCATCACTGCTGCGTTCGACCCACTCCACGCGCCAATCCGTAACAAAAGCCGACTGCGGCGGCAGCAGGAAACTGCCTGCGGAGCCTTCGTTATCCGTCAAATCGGTCGTCAGCGTCAGGGTAAACTCTCCGCCGACGCTACCCTCCAGGGTATAAATGCGTGTGGTCTCCCACGGATACTCGCCGAACGTATCCAACGATAAGGATATTTGCAGCGTTGTCAGCCGTTCATCCAGAACATCGGCTCGATGCGATTTTTTGGGACTGATGTAAATCAAATCGTCCGCCTGGTCATCGCCTTCAGCGCGAATGGCGTCGATGGCGGCGAAATAATCCGCAATCGCGTCCAGGGTGTTTTGTTTGGCCTGCTGCAGGCGGGCCAGACCGTCTTCCTCCTCATGGCCGGGTGTCGGCAGCAGCGTCAGAAAATACGGATACGACTCGAGCAAATCTTCATTGATATCAAAAACCCCGGCGTAGTACTTCTGTACGATGGCGTCTTCATCCGCCTCGGTCATATTCGTATCATACGCCCAGCGGGTTTCCAACTGGGCCTTCAGGGCTTTCAGCGCCGCCCGCAGCACCAGCACGTCGCTGTAATCCACATCGACGTCTTTGCTGAGGCCGGTTTCGCCGGGATATAGGTACATTTGGAAGTTATCGCCCGAATCAATAGTCGCCAGCTCCGTTAGTATTTCTTGCAGCCGGGGAATGGTATTGACGTCCAGTTTGTCACGGATATCATCCCGCGTAGGAGCATCCTGAGGTTTGCGGTAATAACCAAACTCATTCAGCGTAAATTCCGGTTCGAGGTTATCGAGAAAATCATCCGGCAGCATGATATCATATAGCCCCAGCAATTCGACCATGCTGTCCCAGTCGCCGACTCCGTCGCCGCCGTCATCCTGAAACAGCAGCATCATCGAGCGGCTCAGCGTATGCAAAAACACCAGTTCGGGATCGCTGGCGCCATAGGTATTGACGCCGGTTTCCAGCAGCGCATCAGCCGCCCGCCAGCCCGACAATGTGCGATCCGCCATCAGTCCCCGCGCCTGCGTCAGAAGCGAATCCAGACTTTCCGCCGCCGCCACCGTGAAATCGCTCATGCTCTCGGAAATACCCACGGTCTGCCCCCACTCATTATAGGCCCCCAGCGTCCAGCCGTAGGTTGCGCCGGGCGTTAAAGCCTGGCTGATGGTCCATTCGGCGGTGTACAAATACGGACTCAGCGCAATCTGGCTGTAATTCTCGCCGATGCGCTCATAGAAGGTCACAATATAATAACTCGCATCGTCCTGCGGCCTCCAGGTCAGCCGCGGATGTGTCGAGTCAACAATACCGTGATCAAACGGGTAGCGCCGCAATAACACCTTGAAAACGGCCACATCCTGATACACATCCGCCCCCGCTACCGTTATGCCCCACGTGACCAGGTCGGCATAATCATCATCCGGGCCATACACCCACAATGAATAGGCGCCATCGGCAACTTCGTCAAACTGAAAGTAACCACCGTAATCGCTGTAGTTTGTCGTCAGCAACGTTCCGGTTTGATTGCGCAGTTCCACTTTTACGCCGTATATTGTCTCTGTATCGGCATAATACACGGAGCCGCTAATAACGTGCTGCGCCGCAGCAGCAGCCGTCAGCAGCATAACACCGATTAATCCCAACCGCATGCATTGTTTGATCATGGCTTTCACCTTTATTGCCGGCCGTGTTCCGCACGGGCCGATGGAAAAATAGTAGATTCCGTTATCGTTGTCGCCGCGGCCGTCGCGGCGAGAGTTTGGTTTTCCGCAGATACCGGCGCCAGCGAATAATCCCACTGCCCTCTGGCCGCGGAATGGATAGCGCCGTTTTCCTGGATAATATATTTGCCTTCTATGCTGAAGCACCGGCTTGAAAGCAGCCATTGAGCGCGATGGCATTCAATCTGCCGCCCCTCGGCGCTGCGCAGAAAAACATGCCCGCGTAATTCCAGCACATCCGGTTTTTTCCAGCTTAATTGCGCTCGCCGGCATTGCAGCCGGAGCGTTTCGGCGCCATCGCGATGCCAGGTGCAGCTAAAATCGCGTAAAAATACCTGCGTCGTATTGCTGACATCAATGATTGACTCACTTCGCAAACGGGTCTTCGCATCGGACCACATCGCCGTGAACGCTTCGGTAATAAATCCGGTAAAATTACTCATCCCGCCCGCCGCGTCCGCCGCCGCACCGCCGCCCTCACCGCCACCGGCGGCGGCCGCATCGCTATATTCGTACAGCCGCAAACTCGGCTTATCCAAGGTGAGTTCCTTGTGCAGCGCGGTTTGAAAAACGCCCAGTTGCCCGTTTTCCGTCCACACCCCCGCGCAGCTTATCGCCGCCAGCGGGCGAAAACCGCGCTCCGGGTCACAACGCACGAATTCCAGCCCCCCTAATGTCTGGAGTGATTCCGCCCGGTCGGGTTGGGCCGCTGACGGTTCGGCAAATTGCTGTTCGCCGATTCCTCCCCCGTTGCGATCGCGCTGCAGATACATCCAACCCCCTATCCATAGCGCTAAAACCCCCAGCCATAAACCCACTATCAACCTGCGCACGATTCGCCGTCGTCGCTGATAGCGGCCATCACTCGCCTGTATTTCATGCGCCATACATGACTCGAAAAATGTCGATGGTGTCGTTCACAGACCGCCCCCCATCACAAAAGAAAAAAGCCTGTATCGTTTTCTCCGGCATCCTTGCCACCACAAACCCCTAAATGTAACGCATTTAGGAGCTTAAAGCAATATCTGACTTCATTTTACTCAGATTTTTTTGCCCAAGCCTGAACACGGGTGCTAAACCAGGAAAAATGGGAGAAAGAGGCATTATATGCCTGAATTACCGGCGCGTGCATTGCACGTCCAAATATCTCTCTAACTCGTTTCCAGTTAAAGAGTTAGCTTATTAACTACGGCCTGAAGCTATAATTCCAACAATCACTGGCTCGGTCCGGGATCGCACTCCCCGCCGGGACAAAGAATGTCCCTGATAATGGACAGGTCACGAGCACGACCTAGCAATGAAAGGGAATCATCATTCTGCAGCAGGCTGCTGCCGGCCAGTTGGGCCAGCACCCGTGCCTCATCCGGCGTCAGACCGCCCAGCGCCACGTTTCCCGTTACCGACACAAATCGTTCTGTAATCGCCGTTTGCAGATATCGGTTAAGCTGGTTATTTGTGTTCATGCCCGCCTGCAACGGATAGCGGCCGCGGCGGCTGATGGCATCGGCCGGTCCGCCGCTGAGCACCCCCAGCCGGCACTGGGCCGTACCGCGGTCATATTCCACCTGCGTCACCGTTCCGCGAATCGCCAGCAGCGCTACCGGCGTACTGATTTGCGTATCGCTTTTGACGCGCCCCTCCTCCACGCCGCAGCGCACCGCCCCATAATGCAAATTCGTTCGCACCGTTTCCTGCTTTTCGCTGGCGAGATATTCGGCGATCCGCACCGACGACAAATCCTCCACCCGCAGCACCGTATGCCCGCGAAAACTGATTTCGCACGTGCTGGCAAAACCGGTCCGCACCGCCGCTTCATTGGGCAGCTTTACGCCCGTTTTCGCCGGCAGCCAGTTGACGTTATCAAGGGTGTATTGCACATGCTCGCCGGTAACGAGAGTGATTTCCGCTTCCTGTTGAGTTTGCCCTGCCGCCGCCGGGGCATTGGGATCCGCGGCAGACGCGGGTTTTTCCTGACCCCAGGCCGCACCTGTTATCAAACATCCTGCGAGAACCGCGAAAAGCACTACCGTTCGTTTCATATTTTTGTCACTATTCGTAAACATGGCTTTCTCCATGATAGCTATTTTCGATTGCGAAAACTCGTTTGGAGTTCAAGCTTCAGCTTGGCCTTATCGAAAACGACGTTTGCTTGTAAGAAAACAGCCAGCCTGAAGGCTGAACTCCTAACGCATATCCTTCCATATCAAACTAATTATTCACCTGCTGCTTCTGGTTTCTCATCCGCGACGCCCGGCCCATGACGCCTACCACTTCCGGGCCGGTGAGCGGTTCATCTTCCGAGCCTTTGGCCATCAGATTCATATCCACCGCCTCACGATAAGCGTAACGCCGACCGGGCAGCAAGTGCATCATCAGCCCGCCCGGCTGCTCCATCGCCCGAAACAACATATACGCCAGCGTGCCTTTGGTTATCGGCTCATCGGCGTTTAATCGCCAGCCTTCCGGCATAACGCCGCGCTGCCGCAAATCGTCGGTGCGCTCCTCGAACGCCGCGAACGGGTCTTCGCCGTCAATAAAATGCAGCATCATCGAGCAGGCTTCATCATTGGTGCACCACGTCTTGCCGGAAAGCCGGTACGCCAGTTCCGCCGCATTCATCGGTCCCGCTTTCGTCAGCGACACGGCCGCGGCTTCCGATTCGGCGGGCGGATTGGCCTGACAACCCGTCAACCACAACGCCCCGACGCAGCACAATAATAAACTTATCCATTTCATGGCGTCACCTTTTTAAAGTGTCGCGGGCATCTTGCCCGCGGTCTTTATATTTCCGATTATGCAAGAATAGTTTCATCCGGTGCGCTCCGCGCACCACGTTTACTAAAAGTTAATCGTCACACCGGTAAATATCTGCTGGCGGCAGTTCCGATAGCCGATGTCGTTAATCGGATCATAAAACGCATCACCCGGCTTGAAAACACCGTACCGCACCATCCAGGCCACATCGCTCAATATTCGCCAGTTGGCCCAAACATCCACACCCGTACCCACAAAGCTGTCATCGTTCATCGACAGGCTGTCGGACATCACGCCGCCGTTCTGCTGCTTGTGGTAGAAAAATACATCGGCCCCCACCTGCAGTTCATCCAGCAATCGCTGCCCGCCCGTCCGCAGCGGAAACGTCGAGCCGCCCAGCCGCACCATGCCCAGATTGCTCATCGCCGGCGCCAGGGCCATACCCGTATTGCGAAAACCCCAGGCATTAAAACTGGTGTCGCCGGTATGTATTCGGTTGCCGCCCAGTGTGTCCGTCGGACTGAAGTAACGGTCGCTGTCGCCGGAGGTCAGCAGGTATTCCACCAGCACCTGCGACTGTCGCACATCAGGTACAACGTACCGCAATTCCGTATCAAAGGCCCAGGCGTGAATATTCTGGCGGTTGGCGATAAAACTATCGGCATAGCTTTTGCCAAACTCCCCCACCACTTCCACCGTGTATTGCAAATCCCGCAGAAACGCCCGCCCCCGGCTGCCCGCTCCCACGTAGCTGGAATCGTAGCCGAACGCCCGCATCACACCGTTGCCCACATGCACCAGCCGCCCGGCGTCCTGATCATTCTGCGCGAAGTAATACGCAAATAATTCGTGATCACGCCATTGCCGCAGTCTGGCCTCCACGCCCCAATACTTGCGGCTTTCACGGCTGTTGCCGGGAACAGACTGGTCGATATTATAAGCATCCGTCACCGACAGAGCCATCAGCCCCGTCACATCCAGGCCGCCGCTGCTGACGGTTGCCAGCACCGCATCCAGCGGCGTCGAGAGCGCCAGGCCCGACCCAAACTCCACGTACTGCCGCCCGACACGAACCATAACATCATTATCCGCCGGCTCGCCCCAGCCATATGCCTGCCGAGTCGCGGACAAACGGAACTCATACCACAACCGGTCCAAATCCGGCCCATCCCAATCGTAATCCCGCCCGTCGAAGCTTGTCCCGCTGTTCCAGTCGAGGTAATCAAACCGCCCGCGCACATAGAACTGGTGCACCTGGTCGATATTGATGTCGCCAAACAGCCGCAACTGCTGCCGCCGCAGGGTGTGCCGGCCGTCATCGCCGCCGATATCCACGTTATCGTCGATATCCCAGAGGCTGCTGCGGAACCACCCGCCCCAGTTAACCACCGCCCGCTTGCCCGTCGGCACGGAGGCGTCCATTTTCAGCCGAAACGGCTCATCCAGAATCCGTTCGGCCTGGGTCCGTTCGGCCTGGGCAAAGGCCCCCGCCGTCCAGGCGCCCACTACGGCCAAAACCGCCGCCAACAATAGCCCCGTTCGGCCTATGGCCACCCCGGCGTTTAACTGTTTACCCCCTGCCTGCTCGTCTTGATTAACCGGTATTTTCATGCGTCTTTAACTCCCCGGCCCGACGGGGCCGTTCGTTTTCGCCTGACGTTATCTGAAATTGACCCCAACACCTTACCGCCCGCCGGTCTTTTCCGCAACCAGGAATTTTCCCCGCCCCCGGACGCCCCCTGCCAGGGTCCGATAACGTCCCGATGCGGCTTTTCGGTTCAACACAATCCCTTTGCCGCATCCGTCGCAAGGCCTTTGAAATTTAATCCCAAGCCCTTTGAGTTTTCCGCCCAAGACCCTTGAAAATGAAACTATAGCGATTAGGCCCGATGGATCTCCTTGGGTAAATTTAAAGACCAAAAAACTTGACGATCCGGGTGGACATTACGTAGAATCTGAAGACCTGCCTGAAGATTAGTTGAAAAACATCGTTTTTCAATGCGAGGTGTCTCTATTTTAAAAAGGTGATGTATTTCGTCTTTTACATCCTGAATTTTATCCGAAAAACATCCCTTGTGGAAAATCATGTAACAATAGGAACAAAAAGAAGTTATACTATTTTTCAGGAGGTATAATATGAAATCGGCTTGTTTTTGTATCATGTACATTCTTTTGGGATTCTATGGTATTGCGGCCGCCGAACCTGTCCATTTTCGCGACGCCAACCTGAAAGCGGCCGTAGAATACGAACTCGGCGTCGTGGATCCCTCATCTGACGACATGTTAAATTTAACCTATCTGGTCGCGGGCGGCTGCAACATTATCGACCTGACAGGCCTGGAATACGCACATTACCTGCAATATCTTTATCTTTTCGATAACCAAATCAGGGAGCTTTCACCCTTGGCGAACCTTCATTATCTTTATGAACTCTGGCTGGACGGAAATGAAATTCGGGATATTTCACCTCTTAATGGACTTTGGCGTCTTCAAATGCTTTCTCTATATGACAACCAGATAAGAGACATAACGTCAATTGGGAGCTTGGGTAGTCTTAGCATTTTATGGCTGGATCAAAATCTCATTCAGGATATTTCTGCTTTGGAAAATCTCCAATACTTAAATGATTTATGGCTCGATGATAATCAGATTGAAAACATCGATTCTTTAACGCTTCTCCACAATCTCGAACATCTTTCATTAACCAATAATCCTCTGAATCGTGCGGCTTATTATATCGGCTTTGATATCATTGAATATCATAATGCAGGAATTGTTTTGGATTATGACCCCGACCCCGACCCAGGCAATTGCCCTGAATTAATAATACCGGATTATAACTTGCATTTGGTAATTGCTATGGAACTGGGGATTCTTATGCCAACCGCGGACGACTTATTGGCACTCACCAATTT
>CAZOCV010000116.1:5841-11567 GCA_964578395.1 uncultured Pirellulales bacterium | reverse complement strand
GCTCAGAACCCCGGCGGGCATGGCCCGCCCTACTTCTAACTTCTAACTTCTAGCTTCTAGATTCTATTCTAATCATGTCTCCCTGAGCAGCAGGCGGCTCCGAGTTACAAGCAGGACACCCGCAAGCTTATAAAGCGTCTGCTTTAGTCGGGCAGAGGCTGGGGGATACTGAAAGTAAATTTCGCCCACTGGCCCGGGTGGCTGTCGGCGGTGATGCGGCCGTGGTGGAGAGCGATGAGGCGGTGGCAGGTATAGAGGCCCACGCCGGTGCCTTTTTGTTTGAGAAGTTCCGGCGATTGCAGGCGGGAGAACTTCTTGAAAAGCTGCGACTTCTGCTCGTGGGTGAAGCCCGGTCCTTCATTGCGAACGCTAACCTGCAGCCGGCCGGCCGCCCGCGAAGCCTGCAGGTCGATAGCGGACCTTTCATTGCCATATTTAATCGCGTTGCTGAGAAGATTCACCAGAACAATTTTGATCGTATCAGGGTCGAGTTGTGCCCGCAGGTCGGCGGGGGAGAGGTCCGTTTGCAGCCGCATGTGTTTGGCGTCAAGCTGGGCCTGCACAATACTGACGGCCGGGTCGATAACGTCCGTTTGCAGATGGACGTCCGGCCGGGGGTTGATACGCAGGTCTTGGCTTTCCAGCCGGGCCAGGTCGAGGTATTCACCCACCAGACCCATGAGGTAGCGGGCCTTGTCGGACATGCGGACGATTTTGTCCCGCTGTTTGTCGCTAAGCTCCCCCAGGTAGCCATCCGTAAAAAGCTGGGCGTCCATCAGCAGCGACGCCAGCGGGCTTTTGAGTTCGTGGCTGACAAACCCAAGCATCTCCGTATAGGACCGGTTGGCCTCGGTGAGCCGTTCAATCATCCAGGCCTTTTCCACCGCCTGGCTGATGCGGCCGGCCATGGCCAGATGCAGACGGGCCAGCGGGGCATCGTAGCGGTTCGCCTCCCGGCTGGAGCGGAACATCACGCCTATCCGCCGGCCCTGCACCACCAGCGGGCACGTCAGGCTCGACCGGATGCCCTCGCGGAGGATGAGCTTGGTGGAGATACTGGCCGGATGCTCGCGGCCGTAGCCTTCCAGGTCGTTAATCACCCGCAGCCGCCCGGTGGTGATGACCTGTTCGAGCGAACTGCCGGACAGGTCCTCGCCGTAACCCTGGCGGAGGTAGGCGTTTTCATAAGTTGTTTTATTCCAATTGGATACAAGCCGAAGCCCATCTTCGCTGATAAACGCCAGCCCCAGACGTTCACACGGGATACACTCGCGGGTGCTTTCCCAGAGGAAGTTCATCACCTCATCAAGGCTTGGGGCGTCGGCCACTTTATCTTTGACGGCCTGGAGGCAGGCCCGCTGGCCGGGCGTAAAGTCGCTTTCGCCGACGGCGGCGGCCAAATCGAGATAATAGATGCCGGGGGAAGCTTTCTCTGTCATGACGGAGATGATAAACCCATCACAACCTCTTTACAAGCAATCCTTTACCTGCTTTTCCGGCGGGATGTTTCCTTGCCAAACCGCCGCCTGGTCCTTATGATGCACGTTTACATGGCGATCCCAAGGAGAACCATCCCATGGCACGCAAAAAAATAAACGTTCTGGATCAGATTCAAGATAGCGCTCAAGTTGTGCATGACACCATCCTTCGCGGCCGTCAGCCCACGATTGTCATGCCCACCCGCAGCCTCGCCAATGTGGCCTACAGCGCCAAAAAGGGCCACTTTGAACTGAAAAATCTGACCAAAAGCCGCACCATGACGGTCAATACCGTCAAGACCTTCGCCCAGACGCTTAAAATGATGGCGCTGAGCAAGGAACTCATCGAAGCCGACGACATGGCCACCAAACGAGAAGCCTACTACATCAGCAAGAACTGGGGCGATGCGATGTTCCGCGAGCAGCCCGAATCCGATACGGTGATGGATGATGTCGAGGCGATGTTCGGCGTCATCCGCGAGCAGTTGCGGTTTGTGCCCGAGGAAAAAGGCGGCGAAGTGGCCGGTCGGCTCATCGTGCTTGATAAGGACAACCAGGGCAAACGCCTTAAAATCGACTGCACCAAATTCGGCTCCGGTTCCTATTCCATCCCGATTGACAGCGAGGAATTGCAGTTTCAGAGCAAGGCCAAATTCATCCTCGCTATTGAGACCGCCGGTATGTTCCAGCGGCTCCTGAAGTACGGCTACTGGGATGACCAGAACTGCATCCTCATCAGCATGGGCGGCGTGCCGACGCGGGCGTGTCGGCGGTTCGTCCGGCGGCTCAGCGATACGCTCAAGATTCCCGTTTACGCCTTTGTCGATGGCGACCCGTACGGGTATTTCAATATTTACCGCACGTTCAAGGTCGGCTCCGGCAACGCGGCCCATCTGAATGAATTTTTCTGCGTGCCGCAGGCGCGGTTTCTGGGCGTCACGCCCCAGGACATCAAGGATTACGACCTGCCCACGCATCCCTTAAAAGACGTCGATATCAAGCGGGCCAAAGACGCCCTCAAAAACGACCCCTTCGTCATTCATCACAAGCCCTGGCGGGACGCCATCAATCAAATGCTCAAGCTGGGCCAGCGTGTCGAGCAGCAGGCGTTCGCCAAACACGGCCTCGACCACGTGGTGAAAGTGTATCTGCCGGAAAAACTCAGGAAGGTCAACAGCTTTCTGCCGTAATGCTCATCTTAGGGTTAGGATAAGGCCCAGACCATGACAACCACTCAGATATCGGACAAGCAGCCGCCTCGGTCATATTCTCTGATGCTTCGTTTGGGGTGTTTATTGCTGGTGACGGCCGCGGCGCTGCACAGCGCCGACCGGGTTGTGGGCGGCGGCGATACCTGGGTGGCGATGGCCTGTGGGCGCTACACGCACGGCGACTGGCCCGCGTCGCAGGAAAACCGCACCGCACAGATGAAACTGCTCGACGGCGTCGGCCTGCATCTGACCCAGCAGGATTTTATGGGCGAGTTCAGCCGTCCTTTTAATCCCGAAAGCCGCAAAACCGGCAACGTCCTGCGGCGATTCGGCTGGGCGATGCAGGAGGCCACGGGCAAAACGCCGGACAAATCCGGCCATGAAAACATCGAGCAGGTAGGCTGGATTAATCAGAACTGGCTGACCCATGCCGCGTTTTATGCCTGCAAAGCGCTGGGGGCGGAAAATCCCATCGATGAAAACGCCTTCGGGGAAAGCCTCATTGTCTTGTATAAGTTTTTGCAGGCGATTTTAACAGCACTGTTCGCCTATTGGGCCGCACGGGAACTGGGCGCACATCCGCTGATTGCCGCGCTGGTCGTGGCGTTTGGCGTATTGCTAAGCCGTTCCTTTATCGACCTGCGGCCGAACATCAGTTCGATTTTATACGCGATCATTACGATTTATCTGCTGGCCCGCTGGCGCAACGGCAAGGTCCGCGCGATGTTCTGGATGATTCCGGTGATGATACTTTGGGCCAACGTGCACGGCGGTTTTATTTACGCCATGATGGTTTTCGCTCTGGCCGGCGGAGCCTACGTCGTGCATGCCTTTGCGGGGCGGTGGAAACCGCTCTTCCTGCTGGGCGGCCTCGCGGCCGTCACCCTCATCGTCATGTCCGCCGCAGGGTCGAAAACGTTCGATGAGATTATTCAAAGCAACCGCGACCACGTGAAAAATATTGAAAAACAGAAAATCCGCCTCCAGCAATACTACCGGGAAGGCAAGATTTCTTCGATGGATTATGAAAACAGAACCAGCGTCCTGGAACAAAATCTCAAGCCCCGTGTTCGCCAGGAACGCGCCATTCACCAGACGCGGATTTTTGCTCTGTTGACGGTTCTGAGCCTGCTGGCCATAATCACGTGTGTCCTATGGCGTCTGAACCGGGGCGGTGCGGCGGCGTTGTTTTATCCCGTCTCGCGGCGGTCGCTGAAGTATCTGGCGTTCGGCGGGGGGTGTGTGGTGCTGATTCCGTGGTTCTTCAGCCCCTTCAGTCTGGAAAATCTGGTGCATCCCCTGCTGGTGGCCACCGGCGCTGAAGGCGGCGAATGGCGCGAGGTCGCCGAATGGCTGCCTGTTTGGCAATTGTATGGTTTTGGCCATGCCCGCTATTATGTGCCGTTCCTGATGCTGCTGGCGGTGACGGTATTGGCCTGGTGGGTAATGTGCGTTCGCACAGCGCACGCCGAAACATCCGTATCTCTCCGTCGTCCCTTGCCCGAGGAAGCGTCCTCCGGCCCCAAAGTTGACCTGGCGCATTTGGCCATTGTCGCCATTACCGTGGCGATGTCGATTCAATCCCGGCGGTTTATTCTTCTGGGCGGCGTCATTATCGCTCCGTATCTGGCCGCCTGGCTTACCGAGGCGATAGGCATGTTATGGTCCGGCCGGCTCAGCCATTCGCAAGGCAAGCGACTTATTTCCGGCCGTTACCTGACCTTGTCTGCCTGGGCTGCCGGTGCGGTGCTGATGGCGATTTTCATCACCTGCCTGTGGGATGTTTATTACCGGCCGCCTTTGGAGGGGCCGCGCTTGTCGATATTCCGCCGCATGGTGAAGATTGAGGATCAGCCGTGGCGGGCCATGCAGTTTTTCAACGCCAACCATCTGCGCGGCATCGTGTTCAACGAGTGGACGCACGGCGGCTTCATCACCTTTCATCAGACGCCCGATCCGCAAACCGGCGAAGTGCCCTGCAAGGTGTTTATGGACGGCCGCGCCCAGGCCGCTTATGACATCGAGCATTTTCGCCTGCAAAACCGCTATCGCACGTTTGCGGAAAATATGGATATCGAGGAGTTTCACGCCAAACTCCGGGCCAAACGCCTGAATCTCGCCTTGCTGGATATGTTCAGCAGTTCCAGCGACAACCTGCAAATGCTTTTTGAGCGTTCTTCCCGCTGGCTGCGGCTCTATACCGATCATCGCTATGTCATTTATGCCGATATCGAAGACCCGCTCAACGCCGATATCGTCCAGGCCTTCGTGGAGGATAAGCTCAACTGGCCGGAAGATATTTTACATGCCTACAATCGAGGGCTGATGGAAATCCGATCTCCCGCGCCTGATGTGATGCGCCAGGGGCTCGGCCGGCTGATAGCCCTGAACACGGATGAATTTTTACCGATGCACTATAACGCCGTCTGGGGCGCCGCCCAACGCCTCAATGATGTGGACGCCGCCAGAGACTATTGCCGTCAGGAACTCAAACGCCGCCTGGATACTCTCCAGAGCGGTGAACGTTTTCGTGCTCTGGATCATATCCGGGCAGTGAAAAACGTGCTGGACATCCTGGAAAAAGACGCCCGCGAACAGGGGCTGACTCAACAGTGTCAGATGTATCAGCAGCAATCGGCGGGTGTTCAGGAATGGCTCAAACGTTATCTTAACCAAAGGGAGAGGCTGCTTTGGTAAAAAGCCTGTCAGTCTTTTTTCCCTGCCGCAACGAGCAGGACAACATCGAGCGCGTCGTGCGCCAGGCGCAGGAGGTGTTGTCGGCCCTCAATATCGATTACGAAATTATCATCGTTAACGACGGCAGCCGGGACCGCACCGGCGAAATCGCCGACGCCTTCGCTCGCGGCGACGCCCGCATCCGCGTGGTGCATCACCCCGTCAATAAAGGCTACGGCGGGGCGCTGCAGAGCGGCTTTCGCGCCGCGACCAAAGAATGGGTGTTCTATTCCGACGGCGACGGTCAGTTTGATTTGGCCGAATTACCCAAACTCCTGGAACTGAGCGAATCCTGTGATAT
>CAZOCV010000116.1:3829-5741 GCA_964578395.1 uncultured Pirellulales bacterium | reverse complement strand
ATCGGCCAGTGCGGCGTCCATCATTATCCCCGCCGGGCCGGTTCGTCATCAGGTGCGAATCTCAAGGTCATTCTGCGGGCCTTCCGGGAACTCTTCAAATTACGGCGTGATATTCTTGCCGGCGAAGCCGCGGCGGCAAAATCTCTTTCGCAATGATAACCCCCGATGGCGAAATCCTAATCGGAGATCCCCGGCCCGGTTGCGCCGGCCGGTTCGATAATCAGCGTTACGGCGATAACATCAGCAGGCGCGATCATCACGCTTTCAGGCAGGACCGCCGTGTCCGTCCGGCTCACCGGACCCAGCAAACGTAAATCCGGCAGCACCGGCGCTTGCACCGAAATATCTTCCCGCAGCCAGTTCGGCAAAACGCCTTCCGCGCGAGCTACCCTTCCGCCCTCATCCACTTCCGGAAAAGTCAATGCCGTGGACCAGCGCGCCGCGGCAATAACCTGTTCCCCCTCAGGCCCCGCCACCCGCAGCGGTTGTTCTTCAAAGGGATTGGGCAACACCAGCGCTAGCCGCGTCGGCTCAGCGCTGCGCCACAGGTTCACCAGTTTGCCCAGCGTTTCCGGTGTGCACACAAACGAAATTTGCCAACCGCCGCCGTGGCGCGGCACGCTGATAAATGTATCTACGTCATGTGCGCCAAGCTGGTCATTAATGCGTTGCCGCTCCGCAGGCAAATCCGCAGCGCTCCACACCAGCTCGACGGCTTGCGGAGATTGCTCCGCGACAGCGACCGCCGGCGCCGGTTCTGGTTGTGCGGGAACATCCGGTTCGGGCATGTTGAAAATATCTGTCTTTTCTCTGCTGTTAATGGGATTGCCGGCAATAAGATTATCATCCGGCGGCGCGCCGACCGGCGTATAGAGCACCGAATACACGATATAAACGATAGCGCCGACCAGAACCAGCATCGCCGCCGCCGCCAGACTCCGCCGCAGTCGAAGATGATTGCGGCCGATAATCTCCGTACGCAGTTCTTCCTGGCCCAGCAGGGCTTCCCGCTCCAACATGCTCTGTACCTGTTCGGCAAAACCCGATGGCGCTTGCCGCCGCGGCGTCGCCGCCACCATCTGCCGCACCTGGCGCATATCCTTCAACAAACGCTGCGCCTCGGCATTAACCGTCAATTCCTTTTCCACGGATTGCACCTGTTCGGCGGTTAATTCTCCGTCGAGATAGGCGCTCAGTAATATAATGAAATCTTCGGTCATGGTTTTAGTTCTTCTTCGGCATCCAGCAGCATGTTACGCAAGGTCATGCGGGCTCGCGCTATCCGGCTTTTCACTGTTCCCACCGGTATATCCAGTATGTGCCCGATCTGGGCATAATCCAAATCCTCAATGTCCCGCAGCACAATTACCGCGCGGGCGGCCGGTTCCAGTCGGTCCAGTGCGGCCAAAACACGGCGATGTTCCTCGTTCACCTGCGCCCGATGAACCGGACCGGACGTTTCGGTGTCCACCAAATGCGCCAGGCCGTCCGCCTGTGTGCCCGTCAGCGGATTTTCCGCCGACAGCGACGTCATCTGCACTTTGCGCCGACGCCGGTGGAAATTAATGCTCAAATTCATGCCGATGCGGAACAGCCACGTATAAAATCCGCTGCCGCCGCGAAACTGCCGCAATCCCTGCAGGGCGCGGACAAAGGCGTCCTGGGTAATTTCCTGGGCATCATCGGTATTTGCGACCATCCGCAGGACGGCGTTATAAAGCCGGTGCTGGTAACGCTCCACCAGTTCACCGAACGCCGCCATCTGCCCCGCCCGGCTCCGCGCCAGCAGAATATCATCTGACGTCGCTTCCGCCTGCAGATCGTCGTTCATACATCCCTTTAGACCTGCGTCAAAGGCTCCGGTTCCCGGCGAAGGATTAATTTTGTCATTTTTTGTAGAGGTCATAATTAA
>CAZOCV010000116.1:0-3729 GCA_964578395.1 uncultured Pirellulales bacterium | reverse complement strand
GATGCTGGAGGTGTTTTCCGCGCAGTTCAAGTTCAGTTCCTGGCGGAGGTTATGGCTGGCTTTGGCCCAGTGCCAGCAGCAATTGGGTCTGGCCGTCACCAACCGCCAACTCGCCGCCATGCGGGCGCACCTCGACGATATCGACTTTGCCCGCGCCGCCCGCTACGAAAAAAAATTTCGTCATGACGTCATGGCCCATGTTCACACCTTTGGCGACGCCGCTCCCGCCGCCCGGCCTATCATCCACCTCGGCGCTACCAGCGCCTATGTCGGCGATAACACCGACCTGATTCAAATGCGTCTCGGCCTGGAACTGGTCCGGGCGCGGCTGCTGCGTGTAATTGACCGTTTGGGCCATTTCGCCAGAAAATACAAAAACCTGCCCACCCTCGGTTATACCCATTTTCAGCCCGCCCAGCTTACCACTGTAGGCAAACGCGCGTGTTTATGGTGCTACGATTTTGTTCTGGACCTGGACGAAATCAATCACCGGCTCGATACCATGGTTTTTCTTGGCGTAAAAGGCACGACGGGAACCCAGGCGTCATTTTTACACCTGTTTGGCGGCAACCACCGCAAAGTCCGTCAGCTCGACATCATGGTCGCCCGAAAAATGGGCTTCGACCGCACCGCCCCGGTATCCGGCCAAACCTATAACCGAAAAATGGACGCCAATGTCCTGGCCACTCTTGGGAGCATAGCCCAGTCCGCTCATAAGTTCTGTAACGACATGCGGTTACTGGCCCACCTCAAGCAGATTGAAGAACCCTTTGAAAAATCGCAAATCGGCTCCTCGGCTATGGCCTATAAACGCAACCCCATGCGCTGCGAACGGGCCACCAGCCTGTCACGCTATGTGATGAGCCTGACCACCAGTCCCGCCATGACCGCCGCCGAACAGTGGTTTGAGCGGACGCTGGACGATTCCGCCAACAAGCGACTGGCCATTCCTGAGGCGTTTTTGGCTATCGACGCCATTTTGGGTATTTTGGCCAATATCACCGATGGGGCGGTGGTGTACCCCAAAGTTATCGCTGCGGCCATCGAGGCGGAATTACCCTTTATGGCCACGGAAAATATCCTTATGGCCGCTGTGGCCGCCGGCGGCGACCGCCAGACGCTCCACGAAGTCATCCGCCGCCACAGCCACGCCGCCGCCGCCGAAGTCAAACTTCGCGGCAAACCCAACGACCTCATAACGCGGCTGCAAAACGACCCCGCCTTCGCCGGCGTGAACTTCAAAACTGTTATGAATCCCAAAGACTACATCGGCCGTGCCCCGCAGCAGGTGGATGAATTTCTCCGCGACGTCGTCGCCCCCCTGAAACGAAAATTCGGCCGACTTAACGTCGAAGATGTCGAACTGAAAGTCTAACGTCTTTTTGAAAGGATTGTGTATTATTGTCATGCTGAGTCCGCCAAAGACGGACGAAGCATCTCTCTTTTTCATCAGTGACCATCAGTGAAATCAGTGGCTAAAAAAAATATGGAAGACTATAAAAAAAATTTCATCGAATTTCTCGTCCGCGCCGGCGTCCTGACCTTCGGCGACTTCACCACCAAAAGCGGCCGCCAAACGCCGTATTTCGTCAACACCGGCAATTACCGCATGGGATCGCAACTGGCGCGGCTGGGCGAGTTTTACGCCGAGGCCATTGTCAGTAATTTCGGCCGCGACTTCGACAACCTTTACGGCCCCGCTTATAAGGGCATCCCTTTGGCGACGGCGACGAGCATTGCTCTGGCCCGTTGTCATCAGCTTGATATCAGTGTTACCTACAATCGCAAAGAGGCCAAAGACCACGGCGAAAAAGGCACGCTCATCGGTCGGCAATATAGCGGCACGGAGCGCATCATCATCATCGAGGATGTCATTACCGCCGGCACCAGCATCCGCGAAACGCTGGAAATTCTGGCGGCCAACCACTCTCCCACCGTCGCCGGCGCTATCGTCAGCGTGGACCGTATGGAACGCGGCCGCGGTAACCTTAGCGCCCTTGAGGAAGTTCGCCGCGAACTCAACTTCCCCGTCGCCGCCATCGTCACCGTCCGCGATATCATCGTCCACCTCCATAACCGGCCCATCGACGGCAGCGTCGTGGTCGATGACGCCATGCGCGAAAAAATGGAAGCCTACCTCCAAAAATACGGCAGCTCCATATAAATCATTCCAAGTGGCTTGGCCGTCCCGGCCAAGATTTTTTAAGCAAATGGCCAGGCCGTCCCGGCCAAGATTTTTAAGCAAGTGGCCAGGTCATCCCCGGCCAGGATTTCTGAACCGAGACCAATAGCTCCTCCCTTGACGCATTTGTGCCAAAGCGGTAGCATCTCCGGCTGGTGAGATTTTGCTAATTCTTGAAACGGACAGAAGATGAAACAATTTTTACGGGTTATGCCGTATATCACCTTTCAGTGGAAAAAGGTTGTTATCAGCGTACTTTGTGCATTCGGGGCGGCGATATTCATGGTATTCAGCTTTGGCGCGGCGATGCCACTCTTGAAGGTCATGGTCAATGAGGAAGGGCCTGACGGCTGGTTATCCCGCGAACTGGTTAAAAAAAGGACGGGAATATCCTTCAACGAATTGCCTTTGGATACGCGAACCGGAAATCAAGGCGCTCCGCCGCCTGCACCGATATTGCAGGTCACGAAAGTCGATGATAACGCCCCTGAAGAAAATCAGCGGCTGTTCGCGCTTGATAGTGTGGATTCCTTACGGTTACTGGAGGAAAATGTTTCATCGGTGCAGGGGCGGCATCATATGCTTCTGGCCTTGATAAAAGCGCCCCAGGACGCACGGGCGGAACTGGCTGTGCGCGATGTTGAGGGGCAGGCCCGCACCGTGTCCATAACGTTGGAGAAACTTCCCTTTTATCTGCGGCCCGGTGTGGCTTTGGCCGAAAAGTTTCACCGGCAGCGATTGGCGGCCGGTGAGGATGTGGAAGCCTTTAAGAAAGCGTCCATTGAACTGGTGATTATGTTGATTGTGGGAGGGACATTTATTTGTTGCCTGTTCCGATTCTTCCATGAATACCTCAGCGGGCGCGTCTCTTACAACGCGGTGCAGACCTTGCGCCTGGATATGTATAAGCACACGTTGCGGCTGCCGCTGCGTTATTTCAGCCAGGACGGCGTCAGCAACGCCTCCAGTCGCTTCGTCCAGGACGCCACGCTGGTGTTCGGGGGAATACGCATCTTATTGGGTAAACTGATCAGCGAACCCATTGCTTTGGCGGCGCTGTTGATTTTCGCGCTGAAATACGATCCCAAGACAACGATTTTTATTTTACTGGTCGCTCCGCCGGCGGGAATACTCATCAATCAGTTGGGACGACGGATGAAAAAAGCCGCCCGCCGTTCGCTGGAAAGTTGGGTGCGGGTGCTTGGCCAGTTGCATGGCAGCCTTTTGGGCATTCGCGTGGTCAAAGCCTATCATCAGGAAACCGGCGAAGACGGCCGCATGGAGCGGATTAACGCCCGCCTGTTGAGGCAATTTTATCGTATGGCCAAAATCGATGCCGCTTCCGGCCCTTTGCTGGAATCTCTCGGCGTGCTGGCCGCCGGCATTGGCTTGTGGCTGGCCAAGGACTGGCTGGCGGCGGGAATAATCAGTGCTTCGAAATTCTTCATTTTGGGCTTGATATTCGCCACTATGTCCCAGTGCGTTCGCAAATTGGCCAAAGTTTTTACCGAATTGCAAACCGCCAACGCCGCCGCCGAGCGGGTTTT
>CAZOCV010000115.1:0-11596 GCA_964578395.1 uncultured Pirellulales bacterium | reverse complement strand
TCAGCAGAATACCTCCCATAATAACTGTGGTGATATACTTCATCATATGTCCTTTTTGAAAGCAAAATTATTAATATATGAAACACCTTATCTTATTATGAACATTTTAACGCTTTTATGATACAAATAAAGTAAAATTTCAGCGTCACAGTATGATGACGTTTGTGTTATGATTTGGTGCAGAAAACAGTCGGAAAGAATGCTTTTTATAGAATAATTATGAAAAAACGCATCATTGTGTGCATCAAACAGACGCCCGACACGAGGTCGGTAAAAATGGATGAGGCAACCGGCACGGTCATCCGCGAGGGCGTTCCGGCGATAGTTAACCCCCTGGATTTATACGCCATTGAAGCGGGCTTAAACCTGCGCGAACGCTGCGGCGGGGAAATTACGGCCGTAAGCATGGGACCGGAACGGGCCATTGAAGCCATTCGAGAAGCTATGGCTATGGGCGTCGATAAGGGCGTATTGCTCTGCGATAAGGCTTTTGCCGGGTCGGATACCTGGGCGACCAGTTACGCTCTGGCCGGAGCGATTAAATACCTGGGCGGAGCGGATATTATCCTGTGCGGCGAGCGGGCAACCGATGGCGATACCGGGCAGGTCGGGCCGGGCATCGCGGCATGGCTGGATTGGCCGGTGGCTGCCTATGTCAGCAACATCGAAAATGTCGAGGCGAAAACCTGTCGCGTGCGGCGGTGCGTGGAAACAGGCTACGAAACACTCACGGCCGAACTGCCGGTGGTGCTGACGGTGGTGAAGGAAATCAGCAATCCCCGCCTGCCGACCCTGCGCGGCAAACAACGGGCCAGACAAGCCAATATACCTATTCTCACCGCTGAAGAACTGAAATTGGATACCAGCAAACTTGGCCTGCAAGGCTCGCCAACGCGGGTGGTCAAAATCGCCAAGCCGAAAATCACCCGCGAAACCACCTTGCTGACCGTAAAGGATGAGACCTCCCTGGAACAGGCAACCGCTGCACTGGCACGTTTTATAACGGAGAAATGCGGATGACCGGCGGTGTGTGGATATTGGCCGAACAATCCGCCGGAAAGGTGCAGCGGGTCAGTTACGAATTGCTGACGCGCGGCATTAAGCTGGCACAGCAACGCGCGTGCCCACTGGGAGCCATCGTCCTGGGTTATCACATGGCGGAAGATGACTTGCAGACATTAATTGACTGCGGCGCGGACCGCGTCGTGGTTGTGGATGCCGCGCCGTTGGAATATTTTCAGGTGGAGCCTTACGCGGCGTGTATGCTGGAGGTGATTAAACGCTATCGGCCGGAAATCATCATCGCCGGGGCGACCACGCTGGGCCGAACGCTGATGCCTTATGTGGCGATAAAAGCGGACACAGGTCTGACGGCTGACTGCACGGGGCTGGACATTGAACCGCAAACGAATAACTTGCTGCAAACGCGCCCGGCGATTGGCGGCAACATCCTGGCGACGATAAAAACGCCTCGCCACCGCCCGCAAATGGCGACGGTGCGGCCGCATTCAACGCCGCCGGCGCCGCGACAAATCGGACGGACGGGTGAAATTATTCGGCTCAATATCGACACTACTCGATTAACGTCGCGCATCAAGCGAGAATCATTTGCGGCCAATCCCGAACAGATAAATCTGGCCGACGCCGATGTGGTGGTGGCCGTGGGACGCGGCATTAAAAAAGCCCGGAACCTACCGCTGATATTTGAACTGGCCGAAACGCTCGGTGCGGCCGTAGGCGCGACCCGTGACGTGGTGGACCGCGGCTGGCTCAGCTACCCGCATCAAATCGGCCTGAGCGGGCAAACTATTTCGCCGCAATTGTATATCGCCATCGGCGTTTCCGGCACGATTCAGCATATCGCCGGGATGCAGACGGCCAAAACCATCGTCGCCATCAACCGCGACCCGGAGGCGAATATCTTCAAGCTGGCGGACATGGGCATCGTTGGCGATTTATTCGAGATTGTGCCGTCGTTAATCAAGAAAATTAGAAAATATCCTTTTAAACAATCATAGCACCTAATGTGTCATTCTGAGCAAAGCGAAGAATCTCTCTTTTACCTCTTTAAGAGAGACCCTTCGCTGCGCTCAGGGTGACAACCAGGCAGGTTTTGAATAAAAATGGCAGAAACACCAAACACAAATTATCAAAAAGTCACCGATCGCATCGTTAAAGAATTACAGGCGATTGTTGGCGAACGGTACGTCATCTACGGCGACGCGGACGCCCTCGAAGCCTATGCGCACGATGAGACGCCGGGCCAACAATGGGCGCACATGCCGGACGTGGTGGTGCGGCCGGAATCCGCCGCGCAAATCGCCGCGATAATGAAACTGGCCAATCGCGAGAAAATTCCCGTCACGCCGCGCGGGGCCGGGTCGGGCCTGTCGGGCGGGGCGGTGCCGATTTATGGCGGCATTGTGCTGCTGCCGGATCGGATGAATCGTATTTTGGACATTGACGCCGACAATCTGATGATTACCGTCGAGCCGGCCGTAATCACCAATGACATCAACGAACACATCGCATCGCTGGGACTGTTTTACGCCGGATACCCCATGAGCCTGGAAACCTGCGCCATCGGCGGCAACGTGGCGGAAAACGCCGGCGGCGGCAAAGCCATCAAATACGGCGTCACCAGCCGCTATGTGCTGGGCCTGGAAGTGGTCACGCCCACCGGCGACATCGTGCAACTGGGCGGCAAGCTTCTCAAAGACGTGACCGGCTACAACCTCGTGCAGCTCATGGTCGGTTCGGAAGGCACGCTGGGAATTTTCACCAAAATCACCCTCAAGCTGCTGCCGCTGCCCAAGGCGCAGGTGGATTTGCTGAGCCTGTTCGCCACACCTGAACAAGCCATCAGCGCGGTAACGACCATTATGACCGCCTGCGGCATCATCCCTACGGCCGTGGAATTCATCGACCAGCAGGCGTTCCAGGCGTCCTGCCAGTACCTCAATGAAACGCTGCCTTATCAGCAGGCCGGCGCCATGCTGCTGATTACGCTGGATGGCGCCTCGCCCCAGCAGGTGCAAAACGAGTACGAGGCTGTGGGTGAAAAATGTTTGGAACTGGGCGCGACGGAAGTCTATGTCGCCGATAACCCCACCACCTCCGAACGCATCTGGCGCATCCGCCGCAGCATCCCCGAAGCGTATAATCTCATCAGCCACCGCCAAAGCGGCGAGGATATCGTCGTGCCGCCGGCGGCGATTCCGCAACTATTGGCCAAAGTCAGGCAACTGGCCGAAAAGTACGATGTGCTTATTCCGTGCTACGGCCACGCCGGCGATGGCAATCTGCACTCACGGATTGTTTCGCGGTCCGAATGGTCCGATGACTACTGGAACGAGTTACTCCCCCGCTTGCAGGCGGAGTTGTACCAATTGACAGCCCAACTCGGCGGGCGTATCTCCGGCGAACACGGCATCGGCCACAAACGCAAAAAATACCTCGCCTGCGTTGTTTCGCAGGAATACATCGCCCTGCTCCGCACCATCAAACGAGCACTCGATCCCAACCATATTCTCAATCCCGGAAAAATTTTCGACCTGGAATAAATCCCCATCGGAGTCCGCACCATGAAAACCTGGATGCTCACCGGTATTTGCAAAATGCAGTTGGAGGATACGCCGCAACCGACGATACGCGACGACCACGAGGTGCTTATAAAAATGGCCGCGGTGGGCGTGTGCGGTTCGGACGTACATTATTATGCCGCCGGCCGGATAGGTTCGCAGGTGGTGCAATATCCCTTTGCCGTCGGCCATGAGTGCGCCGGCGTCGTCGAGCAGGTCGGCAAAGGCGTCACCCGCGTCCGGCCCGGCGACCGCATCGCCGTCGATCCGGCCATGAGCTGTTACGCCTGCGACCAGTGCTACGCCGGACGGCATCACACCTGCCGCAGCCTGCGTTTTCTGGGCTGCCCCGGCCAGGCGGCCGGATGCCTGAGCGAATACCTCGTCATGCCCGAACGAAGCTGCTATCGCATTCCCGACACCATGACGTTCGAACAGGCGGCCGCATCCGAGCCGCTGGCAATCGGGTATTATGCCGTAAAACAATCCTGCCTGCCCGACGGGGCGAAAGTCGCCATTCTTGGCAGCGGCCCCATCGGCCTGAGCGTGCTGCTGTCAGCGCGAGCTTTGGGCCAACACACCATCTACATGACCGACCGTATTGATGACCGCGTGGCACACGCCCGCCGCAGCGGTGGCGATTGGGCGGGTAATCCCGATAAGCAGGATATTGTCGGCGAGATTAGCCGTGCGGAACCCCTCGGTTTGGACGTGGTATTTGAATGCTGCGGCCAACAGGAAGCTCTCGACCAGGGCGTCGAACTTCTAAAACCAGGTGGGAAATTGATGATGATCGGCATACCGGAAACGGACCGGGTCAGTTTTTCCCCGGATATCATGCGACGGAAGGAACTGATACTGGTCAACGTTCGCCGACAGGTCGATTGCGTCGAACCGGCCCTGGATTTGATTGCGACGGGCCGGGCCAACGTCGATACGATGATTACCCACCATTTCCCCTTCGACCGGACCGATGCGGCCTTCGAGTTGGTGGCAAATTACCGTGATGGCGTCATTAAGGCCATGATTACCTTTTAGACAATAATAAATATCAGCAACGACTTGGCTATTAACCCGGGGATGGCTATAATTCAATGAGCCATTAAGGATGCGACCAATGCCCATTGACGAAAACGATTTGCGTATCATTCGCTGCCGGATGCTCGGCCACGAGGTAACGTTTGCTTATTGCCGCGGCGGCGGCGCCCGGCCGGGCGGCGAACAGTTGCCCTGCCAAAGAATCTTCGACTGCTGGTTCGAACAATTCGCCGTGGAAGATTTTTTAAACCGTCACTATACCCCCGAACAACTCGCCCAGATCGCCCGCCCTTCGCAGCCCAAACTCGCCAGCATCATCGAAATGGCCCAAAAAGCCCTCGCGGACGCCGACCAAAAAGGTGAACATCCGAAAACTTCTTAATCGCCGGCACGATACCTCTCCTGGGTTGCGTATTTTTAACCATTCACGGTTATAAGAGATGAACGTTTACCGCCTGGTGGTTGTCAGATATAGCCCCCGGTGATAACCGGGGGTCGGATGGGCGCGACGCCTGCGAACACACGGGGCGTTCGACCCACGATTATCATCGTGGGCTAACATAAGCCGTGAACGGTAACCATATTTTAAGAATTTTCCCATCGGGCCTTGAAGCTCAGCGGCACGATGAGCACGGCACAGGCGGCTTTGCGTGCGATTTTTTCGGCGACGTTGCCGAAGAAGGTTTGCCGGAGGCTGCCGCCGTGGCCCTGCCGGCCGATGACGATCAAATCAATATTCTTTTCCTGGGCAAATTCCAGAATCACCTGATCGGCCCGGCCCACCCGGTAAACCGCTTCATGGACCATATCGGCAGGGATGCGGGCAAGATACGCATCGCGCATTTTCATATCAATGTCGTGTTTGGCCTTATCATCGACATTATCCACTTCGTATATATAGGTTTTCCAGAACTGCGCTTCCGTTTCCGGAACGACATGCAAAAGGTAAAGCGTTGATCCCGGGCGCCGACAAGCCGCATCCACGGCAAACGTAAAAGCGAAATCGGCATTTTCGGAAAAATCCGTGCAGAAAAGGATGCGACGATAACATTTTTCGCAATTTTCGCAAGCCATAACACACACACTCCCATCCGGCCGCTAATCCGGGCGGCCGCCGGCGCCTTAGTGCATTAATCGCGGCAAAAATGTCGCCAGACCCGGAAATAGTATTAATATCGCCGCCGCAACAACCATCGCCAGCAAAAACGGCAGCGACCCTTTAAATACGGTTTGCAGGGGCACATCGCGGGCAATACCGCTGACCACATACACGCACACGCCCACCGGCGGGGAAATCACGCCCATCTGCGTTACCAAAACAATGACGACACCGAACCAGATCGGATCAAAACCCAGGCCGATGACCACGGGATAAAAAATGGGAATTGTCAGCATAATCAATCCCAGGGCATCCACAAAACAACCCGCCAGCAGGTAAAACACGATAATCATGGCGATAATCATCGCCCCGGGCAGCGGCAGACTCGCCAGCCATCCTGCCAATTCGGCGGGAATGCGGGTAATCGCCAAAAACCGCCCGAACACCACCGCCCCGGCGACGATAATCATCACCATACAGGCGGTGCGCAGGGTTTCACGCAAGGATTGCGCAAACGCCTTAAAGCGAAGCTGCCGCTGGATGAGAGCGATAATGATGCTGCCCATCGCGCCGATGGCGGCGGCCTGCGTGGGCGTGAACCACCCCAGAAACATGCCGCCCATCACCACCACAAAAAGAATCAGCGTTTCCGACACCCCCAGAAGAGATTTGAATTTAGCGCCCCAGCTTGAGGCGGAAGCCCTCGGTCCCTGTTCCGGCCGAATTTTACAGCAGATATAAATGGTCAGGCAAAACAACAACGCAATCATGATGCCGGGGATAATGCCGGCAATAAATAACGCCCCGATGGACTGCTCCGTCTGAATGGCATAAACGATAAACACCACGCTGGGCGGAATCATCATCCCGATGCTGCCGCCGGAGGCGACGCAGCCGCAGGCCAGTTCCATGCTGTAGCGATAGCGTTTCATTTCGGGCAAAGCTACCGCCGCCATAGTGGCGGAGGTCGCCGGCCCGGAGCCGCAAATCGCCCCGAAAATCGTGCAGGCCCCCACCGTCGCCATCGCCAGCCCACCCGGCAGGGGGCCCAGCCAGTAATAGGCGGCGTTGAATAACCGGCGGCTGATGCCGGAATGAAACGCCACCTGCCCCATCAGCACAAACAAAGGAATCACGGTGAGGCTGTGCGATGTAAAAATATCATAGAAATCCGCCACCATCATACTCAGCGCCGCTTCCGGACTCTTCACCAGAGCAAACCCAACAACACCCACCAACGCCATGGCGAACGCCACTGGCATACTGGCCGCCAACAGCAGCAGTAATACGAAGCAGCCTATAATCCCGATTTCAAAAGGCGTCACGGCTTGATCATCTCCCGTCCGGGATGCGTCATATTATAAAATATCACCAGCACCATGACCCCCAGAGCCACCGCCGCCAGGTACGGCACCCAAAACACCGGGATTTTCAAGGTCATGGTGCCCACGCCTTTTTGATGCAGCATGGCCCCATAAACCACATTCTGCCAGGCCAGACAGCCAAATAATCCGATTCCCAAAAGGCGAACCCCCACATCGGTAATCACCCGCCCGCGCTGCGTCAATTTGTGGAAAAAATATTCGACGGCCACATGTCCCTTGACCGCCGTCGTATAAGGCAAAGCCCCAAGGATCGCGACGGCCCCGGCCAGCTTGACAATATCGAAACCGCCGATGAATGACCATTCGCACCAGCCCAACCGATTCAATATACCCACGGCCACGTCGAAACAGGTCACCCCCATCATGACCACCACACTGATGGCCGCGAGGATGGCAAACCCCCGCACAACGCAGCGCAGCAGGTAATGATACGTATCCACCATTTTCATCGGCATGGACGTTCTCCGGTCGCCGGCAGATGCATCTTCAACTTATTTTGCGGGCGCTGCTTCCGTCGCCAGACGCTTCTGGATATCCGCCAGGAAGGCCTTCCCGGGCAGACCCTTGGCTTCGGCCTGCGAAATATACGCCTCCAAAATCGGCTTGACGCGATCACGCCATAACGTTTCTTCTTCTTTGGTCAGGGTAATCGTCTGACGCTTGAGCGATGCCACAAATTCCGCGCCCTCCTTGTCGGCCTGATCCCACGCCTGACCATGTTTATCGACCCACTCTTTGCTGACGTCCGTAACTATCTGCTGCACGTCCGCGGGCAGTTTTTCCCAGGCGGCTTTATTCATCACGACATACATGGCCGTCGTATAACCAATGGCCGACGTATCGGTGATGGACTCAATGACCTCGCCCTGCTTCCACCCTTTGAGCGTTTCAATGGGACAAAAAGTCGCCTGCGCTACGCCTTTTTGCAGAGCTTCATAGGTATCAGGCTGGCTCATGGCCATCGGAATACCGCCCAGCGCCTCGACAATCTTGGCCGACAGACCCGTCGCCCGTACCTTAAGGCCGGTCATATCTTCTAGCGAACGCACCGGCTTTTTGGTTGCGAGGATGCCCGGCCCGTGGGCATGGATATACAGCGTATGAACTTCGGCCAGTTCCTCCGGTTTGTACGTCTGCACCAGCTCATTAGCAATGCGGGTGGCCGTCAGGCCGTCGGGATACCCCAGGGGCAAATCCAGTCCTTCGAGTAAAGCAAACCGTCCCGGCGTATAGGCAAAGCAGCTCATGCCGATATCGCAAACGCCGCTAACGACGCCTTCAAAACATTGCGGCGCCTGGGTAAGGGTATTGCCGGGGTAGAGCGTGATTTCCACCTGTCCATTCGTGCGTTTTTTGATTTCATCCGCCCAGGTCTGAGCCGTTTGGGTTTGCACATGCGTTTGCGGGAAAAACAAGGCATAGCTGAGGCTAATTTTCTCCGTTTTTGCCGCCGGTTGCCCGCCTTCCTTATTGCCTTTACAGCCGCCTACGGCCAGCAATCCCGCCAGACACACCAAACCCGCCGCCAACCAACTGCACCGAGATAATCCTGAATTCATGTCAGTACCTCCATAACCGGGTTAAGAACCATTCCATCATCAGGTCCGGCGGCCGCACCACCGACGGGGGCCAGAATCACCGAACCACTACATCCATCATTCTACCCCCCCTCCAGATACAATGCAATTATTAATGATAACGACAGATGGCCATCCGATCTAGGGCTATTCGACCTTGATGGCCTTTATGTCGCAGGTCGGCGGAGGGAACCGGGGATCCATTTCTTCAAGGGTCTCCAGAAGAATCCGCGAAACCGCCAGATTGCGAAACCACTTGTGGTTGGCCGGTATGATATACCAGGGCGCATACGACGTGGAGCATTTTCCCAGCATATCCTCGAAGGCGCGCATATAGTCATTCCAGTAGCGGCGCTCCTCGAAATCCGCCGGGTTGACTTTCCAGTGTTTTTCGCGATCGTCCAGGCGGGCTTTGAGCCGTTCGAGCTGTTCCTCCTTGCTGATATGCAGGTAAAATTTCAGAATATGAACCTCATGCGCCGCCAGTGTTTTTTCAAATTCGTTGATTTGCGCATAACGCGGCGACCAGATTTTTCTCGGCACCAGATTATGCACCCGCACAATGAGCACGTCTTCATAATGGGAACGGTTGAAGATGCCGATTTCCCCTTTGCCGGGCACGGCGCGATGCACCCGCCAGAGAAAATCATGCGCCAGTTCTTCCGGCGTGGGCGTCTTGAAGGAGGTCACCCGGCAGCTTTGCGGATTCAAAGGCCCCATCACGTGCCGGATCGCGCCATCCTTGCCGCCGGCGTCCATCGCCTGCAGAATAATCAGCACGGAACGGCGATTTTCCGCATAAAGACGATATTGCAGCAGCGATAATTGCTCACACGTTTCCCGCAGCAGGCGTTTGGCCTGCTGCTTGTCTTCGTAACCGGCGGTGTCGGCGGCATCCCAATCCTTGAGCCTGATGCGACGACCCGGTTTGATTTGAAATTTTTCTCTAAACGTCATGGTATCGCCTCTCCTGCGGCAGGGTTTTTGAGCGGCTGGAATCGTCCCCGCACCCGCCGGACCGACCGGGCGGCCTGCAGCGCCTGCCGGTGAAACTCCGCCTGAGCCTGCACGGCTTCGCCCCGGTGCTGCACTTTTTCGTAAACGCCATCGGACCGCAAACGCCAGGCCTTGACATTATCCGCGAAAAATGTATCCAGAATGCCGCGCAACCGCCGCTGCAAAGCGGTATTTTTTATCGGGAACAATATCTCCAGCCGCTTATCCAGATTGCGCGTCATCCAGTCGGCGCTGCTGAGATACACGTCCTCATGACCGGCGTTGCGAAAATAATAAATTCGGGCGTGTTCGAGATAACGGTCCACGATGGAGGTCACCTCGATATTTTCGGAAACGCCCTTCACGCCCGGCCGCAGGCAGCAGATCCCGCGCACATTCAACCGGATGCGCACCCCCGCCTGCGACGCCCGATACAGCGCCTGAATCATCTCTTTATCCTGGAGCGAATTCATCTTGGCGTCAATTCCGCCCGGCTGGTCGGGCGTGGAAACCTGTATCTCCCGTTCGATTAATTCCAGAAACCGCCGCCGCATATCGATCGGGGCGATGGTCAGATCCATCCAGCCCGCCGGTTCGGAGATGCCGCTGAGCAGATTAAAGAAGCCGGCCACATCCACCGCCATGTCGTTATCACAGGTCAGCAATCCCAGGTCGCTGTAAAGTTTGGCGGTTTTATCATTGTAGTTGCCCGTGCCCAGATGCACGTAGCGCCGGATGCGCGCTGACTCGCGCCGAACAATGAGCAGGGCCTTGGAATGGGTCTTGTATCCCGCCACACCATATATCACCAGGCACCCGGCGTCTTCCAGCCGCCGCGCCCAGCCGACGTTGCGGACCTCATCGAAACGGGCCTTCAGTTCCACCAGCACGGTCACTTCCTTGCCGTTTTGCGCCGCCTGCGCCAGGGCCTTGATAATGGGCGAATCACCGCTGGTGCGATATAGCGTCTGCTTGATGGCCAGCACGTCGGGATCGTTCGCCGCCCGCTGCAAAAGGTCCACCACCGGATCAAAACGTTCATACGGGTGAAACAGCAGAATATCGCGTTTTTGCATCGCCTGATATATATCATCCGCATCCAGCAGATCGCGCGGCGGCTGCGGCGGCCAATCGGGATATTTCAGGTTATCAAAACCGCTGTGCGTGGCGATTTCCCATAAGGCGCCGGCGTCCAGCATGCCGCTGACGTCATACACCTCCCCCGGTGAAAGTTCCAGCCACTCCACCAGCCGCTTCCGCAGCGCTGCATCGGCCTGAGCCGAAACCGCCAGCCGCACCGGTTGGCGCCGCCGCCGGTCCAGGACCGCTTTTTCCATCGTCGCCAGCAAATCGTTGGCCGCATCATCAGCCAGTTCGACATCCGCGTCGCGTGTGATGCGAAACACCGCCGTCGCCACAACGTTCTGCCCGGCGAGCAAATCCTCTATGTTGGCGATGATAACATCTTCCAGTCGCGCCAGTTCCACACCCCCCGTCGTCGGCAGCGTGACGAAACGATGAAACCGCCCCGGCGCCGGCGTCACCACCAGTTCCGCCCGGTCGCGGTCTCCGCCCGCCGTCACCAGCGCCGCCACGTTCAACTGTAATCCCGGCAGCAGCGGACAGGGATGCAGACTCTGCACCGCCACCGGCGTCAAAACCGCTTTGAGTTCATCCTCCCAGAACCGTTTTATAAAACGCCGCTGCTCCGGACGCCAGTTCGCCGGCTCCGTCACGCACAACCCCTTTTTGGCCAGCCGAGCCAGCACGTCGCCAATGCCCCGACTCTGCGCCGCTACCATTTCATGGACGCGCCGGCTGATCGCCTCAAGCTGCTGCGCGGGCGTCATGCCGCTGCAATCAGGCTTGCCTACACCTTACCCGCCGCCCGCCTGCCTGACAAGGCAATTCCGAGGTTTT
>CAZOCV010000114.1:0-11837 GCA_964578395.1 uncultured Pirellulales bacterium | reverse complement strand
TTTTGTCATTCCCGCGCAGGCGGGAATCCAGCATTTCCGTCTGGATACCCGCTTTTGCGGGTATGACAGTGTCGCGCCAAAGCTTGGGCAACAGGAACTAATAAAGCTTCAATTCACGTGGCGCCATCCGGGGCCTCGATAATCACTATCCGGCAGCTTCACTTGTTTTTTCATCCAGAACCAGCCGCCGATAATGATGGCCGCCAGAAAAATCACAAACAGCATTCCGGCCACTAACCGTCGCCAGCGCCCGCCCGAACCGCCGCCAAAACATCGCGCCGTCATGCAGTAAATCCATGACCAGTGCAGAAAAAAATGCAGCGCAACCAGCACCGTAAATCCAATGCCCAGCCAGAGATGCAATTCCCCGAAATCATGGCGTCCCCATCCCCATAACGTCATGCCGTGCCCGCCGCGCTGCCCCGGCGGCAGGAGCCATTCGATGATGGCCCCCGTCAACACCAGCCCCAGAAAAACTATCAGAGTCACGACATCCACCAAAAAATTCAAATGATCTCGCTTCATGATTCTGCTCCCGGCTTACTATACCATAGATGAAGGAGTATTAAACGATTCCAGCAGATATGCCGCATTTTTAAGACATATTGTGTAAAAGTCATATAGCTGTCACCGCCCTACTATACCGCACAAACGTTACAGAAGTAAATAACTTTGCCAATATCAAGCCTGAAACCAGCAATTTTTATAATTTTCCGATTTATCAGGAAAGTGCGTTCCGGCCAACGCCGATATTAACAGTGACCTGAAGTAAAGTATGGCAAGCGGGAGAAAAACCATGCCGCGTCGCTCAAAATGGGATAGTCAAGCTTCAACGTCTCCGGCGTTGCTGGCCCGGCCGAACAGGCCTCAAAATATATCGTTTTGGCCTGTCAGTTATCATCGAGTACCCTTACCCTGGTTTCCCGCTCGGCATCGACTTATCGGTCTGGTGCGTTCGGCCAAAAACAGTTTCGTCCTGCCTCCCGCCGTCGTTCGCAAAGCGTCCTGGCGAGATTAATGGATGGTTGAAGTTGTAATCACCACGTTACTTATAGGACGTTGAGGGGTGATTCTTCTCCATTTCCTGTATCGAGTTATCGGTACAAGCTAAAAAAATGTTTGGCCCACATTATTTTTCTTTTCTTTCTGTTTTGCTTTCGCGGATACATTCGTAACATCATTTATTATAGTAAGTTACATATCTCCGCGTGCGTTTGAGTGGGGTTGTGCAGACAGTTCCGATTATACCAGTTTTTCTAGTTTATCCAGTTTTACGCATTATCCAGAAAACACGGGGTGTATCTTTGCCGATAGGTATGACGGTCGGGCAAAAAGTTGTGTTTAGGTAATTTGTAATAGATAGGAAGCTTTAAAAAGCAGAAAACCCGACAAACTTGGAAAGGCCCGATGCCCATGTATACGTTTTTTAGAAAACATACAGGTCGGACGAAAACAGCGGCGATAGCAGTCATCATCATATTAATGATAACAGGCTGCGCCCAACAACCCACCAGGGTATATAAGGTGGCTTCCGGACGGACAGCTCCCGCCCCTAACCAGCCGCGGCGATACAATTCGGCCAATAATACTCCTGCGGCGGAGAGGCCGGCGCCCCAATCCGATGTCATTGTCTATGGCCCGGAGGGGGCGCAGTTTACGCCCACTCCTCCCCTGCCGGCAACGTTAGCCCAAAATCCTTCCAGCTATCCCGGCAATGAGGAGTATCATCTTGGCCCCGACGATGTTCTGGAAATCAAGATTTTTCAGTTATTGGAACCCGACGAGGAAGCCGTCCTGAACACCAAAGTGGATCGACAGGGATGTATTTCTCTGCCGATGCTGAACCAGATCCAGGTTTCAGGGATGACCTGCCAGCAATTACAGCAGGAACTGCTCAATCGGCTGGGCAGCAATTACATTCGCAATCCCAGAGTCTCGGTCGCCTTAAAGGAAAACGGCAGTAAAAAGGTGATGGTGCTGGGCTGTGTGAAAAAACCCGGACCGGTGATGTTAGGGTCCGATTCGGCGACTCTCATGGATGTGATTACGATAGCCGGGGGCATTCAAAATACCGCGGCGCCGCATATAGAAATTTTGCGCGGCGCGTTTGATCCTGCGGCCGGTCTTCCCACGCCGGCGGAGAACGGATGGTCCAACGGAACCTTCGCCTACGCGCGGGAACTGGTGCCGATCAGCCAGCTCTTTGCCGAAGACGCCACACCGCTAAATCCTCTTATCTATCCCGGCGATGTGGTTTCCGTGCCCAATGGTGAAGACGGATATATTTACATTTCCGGTGAAGTGGCGCAGCCGGGCACCAAAACGTATCGGCGGCCGTTAAGCGTTCTCCAGGCCATAACCAGCGCCGGCGGCGCTACCAATATCGCCGCAGAAAAGAAATGCCGTATTCTCCGGCAGACGCCCGATGGCCGGGAAAAAGTCGTACTGGTGGACCTCGCCAAGATTCGCGACGGCCAGGCGCCCAATCTTCTGATGGCGCGGAATGACACCATTATTGTCCCCGTCGATCCCGTCAAAAAGTTCTTTGATGATATTGATAAAATGTTCCGCCGCGGCGTCGCCGCCGGCGTGGATGTGACGTATGACGCGGGAACCCACATGGGCATCCCCACGCCGCGCAACTACGCCTACTAAAGGCAGGTCCTCAGCGTGCGGCGTTAATCCATAAAACCGAATTTTCTCAAAAGCAGGAAATAGTCATGAATACGCAAAATCAAAAGATAACCGACCATAGCCCGTATCAGGCCGCGTCGTTTTCCATGTTTCATCCTCTGGATGTGCTGCTCCGGCGCCGCTGGCAGCTTCTGGCGTGCCTGCTGGTGGTCGCGGGTTTGGCGTTTGCTGCTACGGTGCTGCGCCGCTCCCAGTATGAAGCCACCGCACGGGTGCAGATTGTTCTCGATCAGCCGGCGATCAGCAACTCCTCCGCGTCGGCCTTGCGCCTGGGCAACCAGGATTATTTCTCGACACAGTGCCAGTTATTGCAATCGCGCCATGTGCTGGTTCGCGCCGCGAAAAAACTCAACCATGATGATTCGGATGTGAATCCGACGGAAAAGGAATTGGAGTATCTGGAAGAAAATCTGCGCGTGCGTCCCGTGCCCGGTTCCCGCCTGATCGATATTATCGGCGTTTCCGAAAATCAGACCTTCGCCGCCGCCGTCGCCAATCAGGTAACCGCCGCGTTTATTGAAACCAGCACGGAGGCCCGCCGCGCCGCCACCGCCCGTCTGGTGGAAAGAGTGCAAAGTCAGATTGATAACTATGACCGGCAGATTGAAGTACTGGAAGACCAGGCCGCCCGTTTCCGCCAGGAACATCTTATCAGCGACGGCAAGGACCTGCTCACCGCCGTCAATATGAAAATTCAAAATCTCCAGCAGCAAATCGGTCAGACGGATATCAAACGCGTCGATCTCGAAACCCGGCGCGAAAAACTGGCGGAACTGCTCCGCACCGAACGCGGCGCGGATAGTCAAGCCGTCCTGGCGCCCGAAGTCGATAACCATCCCCAGATACAAACTCTGATGCGCACGCTGGACGGCTTTCTTCAGGAGGAAGCCCGGCTGGCGCAGGTTTATTTGCCCGGCCACCAGAAACTCGAAAGTGTCCGTCTGCAAATCGCCAGCCTGCAAAGCCGTCTGGCCGAACAAAAACGGACCGTTCTGGCCAACGAGCATCAAATGACCATCGACCAGTTGAAAACGATTACCGACCAGGCGAATAATCTGCAAAAATTGCTTTATCAAAGTAAAGAACAGCTCGTGGCCCTGGCCGACAAATCTCAGGATTATCAGAAAATCCTGACCGACATGGACATGACGCGGCGTTTTCGCGATGCCTGCAAAGGCGAAGTCCGCCAGTTTATTCTCCAGGAAGGCATGAGCGAAGCGCCGGTGCAAATCGTGGACGCCGCGGAAATTCCCAGCCGCATCGCCGGGATGACCAAGGCGCAGCGCGCCAGCTCCATTTTGCTGCTGGGTCTGCTTTTCAGTATAACCTTCGTCTTTGCCCTGGATCGTTTCAGCCAGAGTTCTTCATCCGCCGCTGCCCAGATGTCGCAGGCTCCCTGGATGGTCCCCTGGTGGCTTATGCCGCCGACCGTCGCCGGCGCATCCGTCCCAACGGCGGGCACTATGCCTTCCACAGCGCAGGCACAAAATATGACGCCGGAAAAAGACTCTTTGTCATTCACGCCGGCGGCGACCTCACCGCAGGAGCTGGGGCGACTGGGAACGATTGAACTGGGCGGAGATAACGTCAGCCAACTGGCCTTTGCCGCCCGATGCCGCATCATGCAGACTGACCAAAGCAGCCCCCAGGCGGGCGTATTTCGGCAAATCGCCGTGCAGTTGATCCAGCGTTTTGCCCGCGCCCATCAAAGCGTCGTTATTACCAGTGCGGAGGAAGGGTGCGGAAAAACCACCAGCGCCTGCAATCTGGCCGCGGCATTAGCGCAAGCCGGACGTAAAGTGCTTTTGGTGGATGCTCAGCCCCGCCGACCGATGCTGGCGAAAATTTACAACGCCGATGAGGAAAAACCCGGCTTGAACTCTGTACTGTCGGACATGGCCCTGCTGGATGAAGCCTTGCACGATACCGAAATCGGTAATTTAAAAGTCCTCCATCATCAGACCGGCGAGACGTGGAGCGGCGGCGAAGGCTGTTTACTCCGTGATTTGGATTCACGCTTACGGCGCCGTTTTGAATGGGTCATTTACGATGCCGACCGCATGAGTCATGACCGGACCCGCCAGTTACTCGACGCCGTGGGCAAGGCCGTGTTAATCGCATCGCAGGGAGAACCCCTGACGCGCGATCGTACAGTGGCCGAGCTTGAATTGACCGGCGCCGTTTGTGTGGGCGTTATTGAATCGGCCCATCTCATCCCGGCGTCGGGTGATGCAGCGGCGTCTTCCGCGGTTGCCTCACAAAAATAATTCAAACCATCAGGATAAACTTCTTTTGTAGAGAGTAAACGTCGTATGCAGTACCAAACCATCACGGAAGCCTTGATGCTTTTACTGGGTGCAACCTTCATCACCGCCCTGGCGACGGGTGTTATCCTCACGTCGCTGATGATACGTTTTTGCCGCCGTATCGGGGCGTTTGACCGACCCGACGGCCTGCTCAAACAGCATGACCGCCCCACGCCGACACTCGGCGGCGTTCCGCTGTTTCTGGCTTTGGCCGCGGGGATGCTGGTGGCTATCCATTTTGCTCATGTCATGGCGCCCATGATGAACGGACTTTTTATCAATCCCAGTCCTCTCGTCGGCGCCGCCCTGGGCGCCCTGATTATTTTGTTTGTGGGTATTAATGATGATTTACGCCGCGTCCAGCCGGGAACCAAACTGCTCTTTCAGGCGGTGGCGTCCATGTGCTGTATTCTGGCCGGATTGACCATCCATCGGGTGGACTGTTTCGGTCTGGCGGCGGTGGACCTCCAGGCGCTGGCCGTGCCGCTGACATTGTTCTGGCTGGTCGGAAGCTGCAATGCGTTTAACTTTATCGACGGCATGGACGGCCTGGCGTCGGGCGTGGGATTTATTATCGCGGTCTTATTAGCGATTCTGGCGCTGGCCGGCGGATTCGCAGGGCCTGCGGTCATCGCCCTGGCTCTGGCCGGCGCTTTGCTGGCGGTGCTGCTGTTCAATGTGCATCCGGCCAAAATTTTCCTCGGCGACAGCGGATCGCAGCTTGTGGGTTTATTACTGGGCGCGCTGAGCATTCGCGTGGCGACCGTCAACGGCGCGTTTCTGCTGCCGGTGGCCGGCATCATGCTGAGTCTGCCCGTCATTGATACGTTTATGAGCATCCTGCGCCGCTGGGCGGATAGCGCCGGCGTCGCCTGCGGTGACCGCCGCCATATCCATCATTGCCTCCAGCGTTACGGCCTCAGTGTTCGCGCTGCGGCCGCCCTTTTGTGGGGCGGCACCCTTGTCGCCGGAATGGTCGCCTTGGCGAATTTCTACTCCGGCGGCAACATGATGGCGGCGGCATCCGTTATGCTGGTCATTCTGGAATTTTATATCTTTATTCGCTTCGGATGTCTTGAGCCGACGCGCTTCCTGCGACAACGCTTCTTTCCGGCAACCGCCTCTGTGGGCGCTGCCCTCAAAACGGAAAACCTTTCCAGCGAAACCGTCGCCGAACTGGAAGTGCTTTGGGAACGCATGAAACCTCACTTTGAACAAATGAACCTCGACCGCGCCGTTCTTACCCTCGAAGGCATTACCGAGGACGGACGGGCCAACCGCGAGACGTACCAGTGGGTTCGCAGTGAGAAACTGCTTGCCGATCTGCTGGCCAGCCGCTGGACCCGCCGCATCGCCCTCGACCGCCAGCAATTTGCCACCATCAGCCTGGAGTCGGCCCGGCAACTGCGCCGCGACGAAGAACGGCTGGAATGGATTATTCGGCAAATCAGCGACAACATGCGCGTCACCCATCAGCAGCGGAAATCCAAAGACGAGCCAAATGTATCCAAAACCACAACATCCGCTGCGCGATGAGACAGCGGCGGAATACGCCTCATTCTGGAGTTTTCCGGAGGGAATGACGATAATACCTTTGGCGGTTTCCGAACCGCCGGGGTATTATCGGTTTATACGAATACCCCACGACGGCCGTTTACGGCGGCGCGGCTTTAGATGTGAGTGATGAATCGCTGTCATGAATAAAACGTTAAACCCCTGGCTGGCTCGCGCGAAGCCCTATCCCGTCAAACTTATCGTCGATATTCACTCCCGATGCAATGCCCGCTGCACCATGTGTCCGTATCCTGATTACGCCCGCACGCAAACTCAGGGCGCCATGGAGTGGCCGTTATACCAGAAGATTATCAGGGAAATGGGTGAACTGGGCCGCCGCCATCACTTCCGTCCCCAACTGACCTATTGTTATATGGCCGAACCTTTCCTCTCGCCGCGGTTGCATGAGTATGTCGCCGCGGCTCTGGAAGAAAACCTCAATGTGTACCTCAATACCAATGCCGCCGTCATGACATCGGAAAAGGTCGATGCTCTGCTGGCGACCGGTTTTGAGGGAATCATTCACGTCAGCTTTCACGGCGCATCGCCGGAAACGTACCAGCGCATTACCGGTTTGGATTATCACACCACGCTGGGCCACCTTCATTATCTGCTGGAACATTATCCCGCCCGAAAAGTACTGGTCCGCGGCGTGGACGACGGCTGGCCCGCGGGTGAAAAAGAACAATGGCTGGCCATGTTCGAACCTCTGGGCGTGCAGCTCGAATATCTTCCCCCTATCAGCCGCTGCGGCGCGGTCCAAAGGTTGAATCGACCAAAATCAGACGACGCCACAGTGCGACTCTATGGCTGCCGGGAGCATCACCCGCTGGTGGAAATGGTTATCCTTTTTGACGGCCGGGCGGTCATGTGCTGCCAGGATATGGGCCGTGAGATTATCTGGGGCGATGTCGGCCGCGACGGCATCGAGGGCGTCTGGAACGGCCCCGTTCGCCGCCAGATGGTGCGCAAGCTGTATTCCGGCAAACCGGCGAATATGTCGTTTCTCTGTTCACGCTGCGAACAGGCGATGGGGCCGGGAGACATGGTCGGCGACCTCATTAAACGCAGTTGGAACAAATTAGCCCGCGCGGTGCACGTCTGAAACGCGCCTTTTGATGGCGTTCCTCACCACAATCCTGCCGCTTCTTGTTTGACGCACGTTTCATCGTGTTGTTTACCCTGTGCAAAACAGTTCTGGCGTTTTAATAAGGAGTGAGGTATGCTGGCGGAGTAAGCGGATATGTGCGAAGGACAAGAATCGCCATGAACGATTGGGAAACCGCCATAAATGAACGACCCGGACGACGGCATGGCAGCCGGCGGCTGCGAAGTATCGCCATGCTGCCCACGCTGCTGACGCTGCTGAATGGGGTATGCGGCTTCGCGTCAATCCACTTTACGGCGCGGGGAATGAACCATCCGGAAAGTTTATGGCTGGAAAAACCGGCGCTGACGTTTTTTGCGGCGGCGGCGTGGATGATTTTTCTGGGGATGTTGGCGGATGCCTTTGACGGTTTTCTGGCCCGAATGGCAGGTTCGGCCAGCCATTTCGGAGGCCAGCTTGACTCGTTATGCGATATGGTGACCTTCGGCGTAGCCCCGGCGTTTTTGGTGCTGCGGGTGGTGGAAAGTCATTTTGGCGCGGAGTTGGGACCGGCCAGTCCGGCCTTTGGCAGTCTGCCGGGCAAGCTGCTATGGACGGCGGCGGCGCTGTATGTGTGTTGTGCCGCATTGCGACTGGCCCGGTTTAATGTGGAGCATGGGCCGGAGGAGGCTGATCACGAGGGTTTTTCAGGTCTGCCCAGTCCGGCGGCGGCGGGCGTGCTGGCGGCGCTGGTATTAGTTTACGGTGATTGGGCCAATGCCAAAACCATGGTCTGGCCGGTGCGAGAGTCGTTATGGGTGGCAATTCCGTGGGCGCTGGGGTTTCTCATGGCGTTAGTTGGGGTGTTGATGGTCAGTCGTATAGGGTATCTCCATCTGGTGAATAAGTATTTGCGCGGCAAGCGGCCATTTTCGCACGTGGTTCTGATGGTGTTGGTGGTGCTGGTTTTTCTATTTCAGCCTCAACCGACGATGGCCGCCGCTTTTTTAGCATATACCGCCAGCGGACCAGCGGCCAGACTCCGACGGAAAAAGCTTTCTGCTCCCGTAACAGGTTCCCAAGGTTGACCGTCGCGGTCGAGGGGCGGTAAGATGACGCGATGAATGCCGAGTTGTTAAAGGGAAAATTTATCGTACTGGACGGGCCGGACGGGTCGGGGAAAAGCACGCAACTCAAGCTTTTAAAAGATGTTATAGAATCTCAAGGCACTAAAGTCACCTTGGTGCGCGACCCCGGCGGCACGGTCATCGGTGACAAAATCCGGGAGATTTTACTCGATAAAACCCACGGGGAAATGGCCGTTTCCTGCGAGGTGTTATTATTTATGGCCAGCCGGGCGCAATTATGGGCGGAAATAATCGCTCCGGCTCTGGCGAAGGGACATTGTGTTTTGGGGGACCGGTGGCTATCGAGTACGCTGGCGTATCAGGGTGTGGCGGGAAAAATCGGCCTGGAACGTGTTGAGCGGATTGCGGAGGCGGCCTTGGAGCGGGTTTGGCCGGACCTTACCGTGATAATGGACCTGCCGACGGAAGCAGGATTGCGGCGTATTGAACGGGGATGGGACAGAATGGAAGAAAAAGGAGCCGAATTTCACCGAAAAGTACGCCAGGGATACCTGAAACTGGCAGAAAATCGAGCGGATTTTCGGATAGTGGAGGCATTAGGAGATATAAAAGCGGTGGCAAGCCGATTGCTGGAGGTCATTGAAAATTATGTCTCTGGCTGAGGTAATAGGGCAGGATCGGGCTATTGTGCAGTTGAGCCGAATGTGGCGAAACGGACGGCTGGGGCATTGTTTAATTTTTCACGGCCCGGAGGGTGTTGGTAAATCACTGACAGCAAAAGGTTTAGCTCAGTTACTCCTGTGCCGTCAGCCGGAAACGACCGAGGTGGGACCCGGCCGGATCAAGATTAGCGATAGTTGTGGGGTGTGTGATGATTGCCGCATGGTGGCAAAGGGCAGTCATCCTGATTTACATATTATAAATCGGGAATTGTCCCGGCACAGGGAAGATGGCAAAAAAACGACCGTTAAAGACCTTCCCATCGGGGTCATTCAGGATTTTGTGATAAAGCCGGCCGGATGGTTGCCCCAACGAGGACGGGCGCGGGTATTTGTTATCGAAGAGGGCGAGCGGATGAACAGATCCGCCCAAAATGCCCTGTTAAAAACCCTGGAAGAGCCTCCGGCGAATACTTATCTGGTGATTATTACGCCCCAACCGAATGCGCTTTTGGCTACGGTGCGTTCTCGAAGTCATTTGGTGCGATTTTCCCATTTGCCGGAGGTATTTATTCGGAATAGGTTGCAGGATGCGGAGTTTTCACCGGCGGAAGCGGCGTATTGGTCGCAATTCAGCGGCGGGCGTCTGGGGCTGGCGCTGGCGATGGCAAAAACGGGGTGGTTTAAGATTAAACAGGCGTTGGTGGAACAATTGGCGGGTTTGTCATACGGAACGGTGCTGACAACGGCGGCGTGGTGTATGGAACAAGCCAAGGAGTACGGACAGACACAGGAAAAAGAACAACAAAGCGAGGAATCGGCGGCGGCTTATACGAGAACGGGACAGGAATACCTGCTGGCTCTGGCGGAGGAAACGTACCGGCTGGCGTTGCGGGAGGCGGCGGGGCTGGGTGCGGCCGTAGATCAGACCGAGGCGATTGCGGCCATTGGGCATCGGCTGGGGGTACAAGGGTGCGGACGAGCGGTGGAAGCGACCCGGCAGGCGCGAGGGCGGCTGGAATATAACGTTAACGGCGTTTTACTTTTTGAGTGGCTTATGTTAAAATACCTGGTTTGTGCGCAAGAATAAGTATGGTGCCCGGTAAAGGTAAGAAATAATGCCGGCGGAATACCGGCGATAAATTTTGCAGCCCGGGCAGACGGCCCGTGATTTAAGAAGGATATTCGTGACGGACGAACGGCAAAATCAAAAAGAGATAACGCCGCCGGCGGAAACAGCGGTTTCGGGCGAAGCCCCGGCGCCGGCGGAAGCGATGGAAAATACGGCAGCGGAGGAGTCTGCCAATACCATAGCGGCGGAGGAGCCGCGGGAAAAGGCAAGCAAGAGCAAGAACAAGCATCATCGGCATATGCTGGTGCGGTACGGCAAGATGGGGATGGTCGGAATGTTTAAGCATGAGGAACGCCATATCCCTTCCGAAACGCGCTATGTCATTGTGCATACGGACCGGGGGATGGAACTGGGAGAGCTGATTGCGCCGTTTTTCCAGACGCGCGGGACCGTGGAGCTTCCGCCCGAAAAAATGGATGCCTACTGGGAAGCCAGCGGCAAGGATTATCCCATCAGCTTTCAGGGGCGATTCGTGCGCTTCGCCAATGAGCAGGATATTAATGAGCAGCGCCATCTGGACAGGGAAGCGCAGGAAGAGCGCAAAACCTGCGAGGCCATGATTGCTCAGAAAAATCTGCCGATGAAACTGGTAACGGTCGAGCATTTGTTCGGCGGCGATCGCATCATATATTATTTCATGGCCGATGGGCGCGTGGATTTCCGGGACCTGGTGCGGGAACTGGCCCATACGTATCAAACGCGCATCGAGATGCGGCAGGTGGGCGCGCGGGATGAAGCGCGGCTGGTGGCGGATTTCGAGACGTGCGGGCGGGAATGCTGCTGCAAGAATTTTCTCAAGGTGCTGGCGCCGGTGAATATGCGGATGGCGAAGGTGCAGAAAGCGACGCTGGATCCGTCGAAGATTTCCGGGCGGTGCGGGCGGCTGAAATGCTGTCTGCGTTATGAAGATGTGGTGTATCAGGAGCTTTCCCGGCGGCTGCCGCCCAACAACACGCTGGTGACGACGGCCGAAGGCGAAGGCGTGGTGGTCGATACCCAGATTATTACGCAACTGGTGAAAGTACGCCTGACGAAGACGGAAAAAATCATCGCCGTGCCGGTTGAGGAACTGCGTGCGCTCAAAGGCAAAGCTCCGGCCGTGCATGTGGAGCCGCCTCAGGAAGCGCCGCGGCCGGCGGATTTGTCCAAAGAAGAAACCCCGCTTCCGGCCGAAGGCCAGGGCCAGCCCACGGCCAAAAAACGCCGCCGCCGGCGCAAAAAACGCAAAGGCCCCGCTGCTCCGGGCGGTCCCGAACCGGGCAACGCCGGTCAGGGTAATCAGGAAGCAGGTCAGAATGATAACTAAACGACAGGTGA
>CAZOCV010000113.1:0-11950 GCA_964578395.1 uncultured Pirellulales bacterium | reverse complement strand
TTATCCTGTACTATGGCGGGGATGGACCGGTGTTGTGAAAATTTGAGCCGAAGATAAGGATACAACTATGATCGTCGTCATGAGTCCGGAGGCCACCGAAGAGCAGCTTCAGCACGTTGTCAAACTGGTTGAGGAAATGGGCCTGACCAGCCATCTGATTCGGGGGACCAACCGGACGGTGGTGGCGGCCGTCGGCGATAAACGTATGGTCGATAAGGGGGCCATCGAGAACGCCGCCGGGGTGGAGAAAATCGTCCCGATTCTGGCCCCCTATAAGGTCGCCAGCCGGGAGGTCAAAACCGAACCGACCATCGTGAAAATCGGTCCGGCCCAAACACCCATCGGCGGCGTTAGCCCCATCGCGGTTATGGCCGGACCGTGCAGCGTGGAGGACCGCCGCCAATTGCTGGACCTGGCCGATGAACTCAAGGCGGCCGGGGCCGTCGCCCTGCGCGGCGGGGCTTTCAAACCGCGAACCAGCCCTTATAGCTTTCAGGGTTTAGCCGAAAAAGGCCTGGAGTATATGGCCGAAGCCCGCGAGCGGACCGGCATGGCGGTCGTAACCGAGGTGCTGACCGTGACCCATGTGGAGATGGTGGCTCAATACGCCGACGTTTTGCAGATCGGGGCGCGGAATATGCAGAATTTCTTTCTATTGCGGGCGGTGGGCGAACAATCCAAGCCCGTCCTGCTCAAACGCGGCATGAGCGCCGGGATGGAAGAGTTCCTGCTGGCGGCCGAATACATCATCAGCGCCGGCAACAAGAATGTCATTCTCTGCGAACGCGGCATCCGCACATTCGAGGAATACGTCCGCAACACCCTGGCTCTCTCGATTATCCCCGCCGTCAAGCGCGTCAGCCACCTGCCGGTCATCGTTGACCCGACGCACGGCACGGGCCATCCCTGGCTGGTGGAGCCGATGAGTATGGCCGCCGTCGCCGCCGGGGCCGACGGGCTGATTATCGAGGTGCATCCCGATCCGGAGCACGCCCTGACCGACGCCGCCCAGCAGATAAATCCCGAAACGTTCACTCATGTCATGGGCCGCACCGCCCGCATCGCCCAGGCAGTCGATCGCGGCATGGCGACGCTTAAAGGCGATTAATCAGTTGCTGCTGCGGAACTCCCCATGTATATCTTAGCTCAACAGATGCAATTTAGTATATGTTGCGGAAAGCCTTAGCGAGCCTCTGTCATACCCGCAAAAGCAGGTATCCAGATGGAAATACTGGATTCCCGTCCCCGATCGGGTCGAGGACAGGCTCTGCGCGGGAATGACAAAAATTCTTTTCCGCAACAGGACCTATTTAATCATTCATTATGTCAATCCGTTGCGGATGAGACTTTGACGTATTCTTTCTCCAGGGCCAGGCCGATGCGCTTGTTATCGCGGAACGCGGCCATTCTGACCAGCGTGGTCTGCTGAAGTTCCAGCGGTGATTGATATGCCGGCGAATCCATCGATGGTTCGCCGCCGTTGAGCGTGTAATGCCAGGAAACATCTTTCAGCGTCGTATCCAGCCTGACATTGACGCTATCGGTAAAATATGATGTTTCCGGCTCCAGGCGGGCGTATTTGAGCGTCAGCATGGCGCAGCCGCGTTTGACGGGCACATCTATAACCAAACCATCGGGGGAGGCGGCTGAAGCGTTCAAAGCAACCGGTTTCTCTTCGCCGGGCAAAAGGGCTTCGATGCGATATCCCTGTTGTCCGGGCAGCCGCGGCAGTCCCTGCAACTGCACTCGGACCGAAGCGGCCTCCGCAGCAAGGGTGATCGGCGCAACATAACCGCCGGGCACTTCAAAAAGATTGGCCAGGGCCTTGCCGCCTTCAACCGCGATGCAGTGCTCGGTCAGCACCCATCGTTTGCCGCGCAGGGCATCGAGCAAGGGACCGTAATCATAAAAATAGGAATCTCGCTGCGGGTCCGGAAGAATCGTATGGTCATTGCCCGGCACGGGCGCCGTCAAAAAGCAGCCCAGGTGTAAATGCCGCTGAAAATAGGCGTCCGTATTATTATCGAAGCGGTCCAGTTCCAGCGTCCAGGCCATAATAGGTTTGCGCAGGGCCAGCAGGCAACAGGTATTGAGGCTGGTCGGGTGCTGGCCGTGTTCATCGTAGAATCCGTCCACCGATTTCATCAGGTCCAGACGGACGTACATCGGATTGGAAAAAATAACCTTGCCGGCGTGGTGCATGACCGGACCGAGCCGCCTCAGAAGGTTCTGCCAGGAAACCACCAGACAGCGGGCGGGCTTGTTTTCGTACCACGTGACGCCGTCATCCCGGCTGCGATTGTAACACCAGATCCAGTCCATGCGGTCGATGCAGATGCCGGCGCTATCCGGAAATTTTTCCACATGGCGGCGGGCCTGCTCGATGAGATGGTCCTGATAGACCTTCTCGCCGGCGTCCATCACCACGCAACCTACCCACGAGCCGATAGGTTTGCCTTCGGCGTTGGGTAATATCGCATCGCCCACGGCGTAAAACAGAAAATCATTGGCGTCCTTCCACAGGTCCTTGTCATGCACGGCCTTACGCGGCGGCGGCGGCCAGGAATACTTTGTGCCCAGTTCCGTCACATTGAAATAATTAAGCAGGTAAAAACCGCGCTGCCGCATATTTCGGGCGGCGTCGCGCATCCCGGCAATGGAGGTTTGCTCGTTTTTGAAATCCGTCCAAAACTGGGTATCCGAATCCACCGGCGGGATGAACATGCCCATAAAAGGAAAATCGAAACTGGCCTTCCAGTTCACCCGGTACGCCATGCGCATGAGCCGTTCGACATCAGTAATGTTGGCTTGTGTGGAATAGGAACCGCAGCCGCCCATGATATGCGCTTGAGGGTTTTCGGGATTAAAAAAGTCAGGATATCGTTCCACCATCCAGCCGACGCCCCCGCGCCAATCGGCCTGATGGCCGACAATATCCAACCCGCAGCGAACGACGCAACTTTGCCCCAATCGGTGATATTCACGGGAAAAGGCGACATCCCCCTGCCCGGTGGTGCGCATCTTCAGGGTAAGCACCAAATCCTCCGGCGAAAGAATCACGCTGACGCCGCGATTGTGCGGCGGGTCTATCATGGTCGCCATCGGCAGGCTGAAGGTTCCGGGTTCCTTATAGTAGCTGTGGCCGCCATAAAGAAAATCCCGATCTGACCACGGCTGCGGCTGCAAGGGATCGGACCATTCATCCTCTTTCCCCAGCGCATCGCCCCAAGCCGTCCAAAAACGGCTCTCCGCAGCGTTGGGCCAATGCCACTTGGTTTCAATCGGCGTGCTCCAATACGCATCCGAGCTGTGCACTTCCAGTTCCCAGCGAATGCTGCCCTGACCCGGGCGCAGCCATTCAATGACCGTGGCGCGCTGGCCGCCTTCCTGATGCACAAATGTTTTGGTGATTCGCAGCCCGCCCCCATCCAAAACCTGAATGCCGACATCGCCCTCCGGCTGACAATTCACCAGCGACGTTTTGCCGGTAACCGCAATCACCTGCGCCTCTGCGCCCAAAGCAACCCCCGTTATTTCGCCGGTTTCATTGAGGCAAATCCGCAAACCTTTCGTTTCCACCCCATATGACCCCACTCCAAAAGCCGTCAGGGTAAATAATAAAGAAAACCCGATAACAGCGATCCATTGCATCATCACATCATCTCCAATAATGTTTCCGTAAGATAAACAGGATTTTGACAAATAACCGCACGCTTGATAACCTATACCTGCATAATCAAGTGTAACGGCTTTCATTATTAATGCAATAGGTGCACTCATGGATAAGTCTCATCCTCTTCGGGGCGGAAAATGGCGAAAACGGATATTTTCCTTTCTGGTTATAATTATTACGTTCATTCTGGCATTAATGGCGTGGGGAAATTTCTGGGTGCTGTCGGCGGCAAAAGGCCGAACCTATGACGACCTTGACACTATTCCGCATCGACCCTGCGGCCTGGTGCTGGGCTGCCGCGAATTCATGCCGGATGGAAAAAGGAATCTGTACTTCCTTTATCGCATCGAGGCCGCTGCGGAACTGTTTCATGCCGCCAAAGTGGATATGCTGCTGGTCAGCGGCGATAACAGCACCAAAAATTATGATGAATCCTCGGCGATGAAACAGGCTTTGGTTGATAAGAGTGTACCGGAAGACAAGATTATCATCGACTACGCCGGATTCAGCACGCTGGATTCCGTGGTGCGGACCAAAACGGTTTTTGACCAGGAGTGTGTAACCATTATTTCCCAGGAATTCCACAACATCCGAGCCTTGTTCCTTTGCGACCGCCATGGCCTTGATGGCGTTGCCTATAACGCCCGCCGTGTCGGCGGAGCCGCGGGGCTGCGCATCCGCTGTCGTGAAGCCCTCGCGCGCACCAAAACCGCCCTGGATGTCACCCTCCTGAACCGACGGCCGCATTTCGAAAGGTAGCGGCAAGGAAAACCCTTGCCGCTACCCGATAGATTACCAATACCAGACTTGTTTTAACGATGAGTCTTAAGCAAATCGCGGATTTCTTCCAGCAGCACTTCCTGCTTGGGCGGAGCGGGCGGCGGAGCGGCTTCCTGTTTCTTCTTGAAGGAGTTCATGGCCTTCACCATGAGAAATATGGCCAGGGCAATAATGATAAAATCAATGACAACATTGATAAATGCGCCGTAGTTGATGGTTACGGCAGGAACCACCTGACCCGCGGCGTCCACCGCGGCCTTTTTGATTTCCCATTTCAAATCGGCGAAATCCACGCCGCCAACCAGTACGCCGATGGGCGGCATCACGATGTCGGTGACAATCGACGAGACGATCTTGCCGAATGCGCCGCCGATAATAATACCGACGGCCATGTCCACAACATTGCCCCGCAGGGCAAAATCCTTAAATTCCTTTAACATTCCCATATCTGTCTCCTGTTCAATGGGTTAACTGCCTGACGCGGCAGCAGATTTAGCGTTAGTAAAAAGCGTATTGGTCCAAGCGCGGCGGCCGTGAATATCCTCTATCTCAACATAAACATAAGACCACTTCCGGGGTATATCCAGGCTGATTTCGGTAAACGTTTGTCCATCGAACGAACCCCGGCGCAAGCCCGCGGAATCCGGACCCACAAGACGAACGAACTGAATAGGCGAGGTTTGCAGGTGCAGTTTTTCGCCGTCACAGGTTATGGATTTAAAATCCGGGCCGCAACTGGAATAGTAGTTGCCCGCGCGTATAGCGGTCATGATCGCCTCGCGCGAAAGCTCCCTGGCATTAACTACAATCCAGCCGCCGTCGAAACCGGGATGCTCCGGCTTGATGTGAGCATCATCAGAACAGAAAGCAAGGGTATTGGGGCGAACTTCCAGCATGGCGTTCCAATGGGCCTTGCCGTCGCTTTTGCCGTTAAGCCAATGACAAACGTGATTGTATATTTCCACGCCGTCAAAGTTGCCGTCAATCGCCTCTTGAAAGGTGTTGCCGCACCAGGACGGATGCGCCAGAATGGTAAAGGCGCCCTGTGCGCGGGCCAGCTTTAGCGACTCTGATAAAGGCATCTTGCGTTCGATGCCGCTCAGTGTCCCCAGGCAAACGACATGGTAATTGCATCCCTTTTCATCACGGCCGCCGATTTCCACTCCATCCAGCCAGAGAACCGGAGCATCTTTCATTTCCGGCCCGAAATGCGTCGCCACATGATGATCGGTGGCAAATAAAAATTTATAGCCCCGGTCGGCGTACATTTGTGCTACTTCGGCGTACGTCTTGCCCCCATCTGACATAACCGTATGCAGATGGGTATTCCCTTTGAACCAGGTCCCGGAAGTATCATACCGGAAGACCTGGGTTGGGGAGGTTAAGGGGTTGGCCGGCGGTGAGACCGACGTTGGCGCCGATGGCGTCGCGTTATTAGGATCTGCCGCCCTGGCCGATACCGTCAGGATGGCGCTGATTAAACCTGTTATGAGTGCCGCTGTTTTTGCCGCTCGTCTGGAAAACATTAACCAGCCTTTCTTTGGGTTTCCGGTTCATGCCATGATCATAGGTTAAAGATACCGCGGAGGCCACTATACACACGGTTGATTAAAATGGCCATAAAAATCAACTATCGATGCTGATTTAACTTTTATACTTTACCGAACAGCCATACGGCCTGGTTTCTTTGGTGGCGGGTAATTTGCCGGCCAGAATGGCGGTCAGGGCCTCATCCACATAGTTAACCCCGGCTTTGCCCTTAATATCAGCATCATCATCGACCGCGCCCTGGTAAGCAATAGAACCATCCTTGCCGATGACGAACACGTGGGGCGTGTTTTTGGCCTTATAGGCTCTGCCTGCATCGCCGACATGGTCATCGAGTACGGGAAACGGCAGTTTTTGCTCCTCATGCCATTTTTTATTCACTGTCTGGCTGTGAAAATGGGTGCTGTTAATTGCCAGCCAGATAACGCCCTGAGGCTGATATTTTTGGGCCAGTTTGACCATGGTCCGCTGCTGGGGGGCATAGTGAAACCTGACATAAGGGCACTCCGGATTGGTCCATTCCAGTACGACAACCTTTCCGGCATAATCCGAGAGGTTATGGGCTTTACCCTCCTGATCCATCAGGGTAAACGCCGGGGCGCTGGCCGCTGCGGTCGCGGCTGCGGCATCCGTCGAGACCGAAGGAGCATCAACCGCACCGCCGGCGGGGGCCTGAGGTTCTTTCTTTTGACACGATAGGGGCAATAAACCCAAAGCGATAATCGTAACGACCCAGAGGACATTTGTTTTTGTACGCATTTGACATCTCCATTTTCTTAAGAATAAAACACCTACGTATTGTCATATTATTGCCGGCGAAAAGGCAAAAAACAAAATTTTTGCTGTGACCGATGTAACCGCTTAGCTATCAATAAATTACCCACTATGCTGCCTGATGTTGTTACGATCTCTGGTTGCAATCGTTGCCCCAAACCATTCTAATCCCCTCCTTATGATCAACCAACGCATACATCACAACAGCTATCGGCAGGCAACCATGAGATATTTTTGGCATTTGGCGGCGACGGGAGCATTGATGGGCGTCTGCCTTGGCGGATGCCGTCAATCAGACACCTTTCCCGCCGCGAAACTTTCTCCGGTTAAAGGCCCGAACCAAACCATCGGCTATTCCGTCCAGTCCCGGCCTATCAAGGTCCACCGTTTGGGAACCGGCGAGGATATCACGCTGTTTATCGCCACCATTCACGGCAATGAATGGGCGGGAACCCCGCTGCTGGAAGAGTTACGGCTGCATCTGATCGCTCACCCGGACCTGCTCACCGGCCGGCAGGTGGTGCTGATTCCTGTCGCCAATCCCGATGGTTACGCCCTGAACCAGCGCGGCAACGCCCACCGCGTGGACCTGAACCGCAACTTTCCCGCCGACAACCGCATTGATAATCGCCGTCACGGCCTCAGCGCAGCTTCCGAGCCGGAGTCGCAGGCGCTGCTGTCGTTTATCGAGCAACTCCGTCCCAATCGTATTATCAGCATCCACCAGCCGCTGGCGTGCATCGACTATGATGGCCCGGCCGAAATGTTAGCTCAACGCATGGCCGCCGCCTGCAAGCTGCCCGTCCGCAAACTCGGCGCTTATCCCGGCTCGCTGGGTGCCTACGCCGGTGAGGAAATGCAAATCCCCATCATCACCCTGGAACTGGCCCGCCATGACCATACCCTGTCGCGCCAGCAGCTTTGGCATCGTTACGGCCCCTGCCTGCTGAGTGCTATTGCCATGGACGAAACCGTCGATGATACCGATTAATGTTGCCCCCGCTGGTCGCCGCTTATGGGTTTATATAGGTCTTATAGGTCCCATAGGACTTATAGGGCTTTCCGTAGTCGTCCATTAGAGAACCTGGTGATTCTAATAAACCATACCCCACCCAAGATTATCTCATCGACAACCGCCGATAGCTCGTTCCATTGGGTAATGGCCGAACCGTCCATCCCTGTCCCAGCCCTGATTTCCAGAGGTATCATGGGCGGTTTTAATCCTTGAAATGAGGCAAGGTTACCGTTAATATGCTCCGACAAGCGGTTCGCCGGCCGGGACACATTGTACGGCGGCAGGCCGCCGGAAGGGATGAGCCTTGAAGAGGTTATTGTCGGAAACCAAGATCGCTTCCCTGCTGGAAAGGCTGGCCAAAGCCATAGCCGCTGATTGCCCGGCTGATCATGGGGCAATTGCTTTAATCGGCATCCGTTCCCGCGGTGAACTGCTGGCCGGACGACTGGCTAAATTGCTGACTCAGCGGCTGGGGACCGAGTTGCCTTATGGGGCGCTGGATATTACCCTTTACCGCGACGACCTCGAGCAGGCCCAGCCGGACCGCCAGCCTAATGTCCGCACGACGGAAATCCCCTTCGACATCGAAGGCCGATTTATCGTCCTCGTGGATGATGTGCTTAATACGGGCCGGTCAGTGCGGGCAGCGCTCAATGCCCTGGCGGACCTGGGTCGGCCGCGGGCGATTCGCCTGGCGGTGCTGGTGGACCGGGGCCGGCGGGAACTGCCCATCCGGGCCGACTATGCCGGCATCGAAACCACCGTGCCCGTCGAGCAGCGGGTCAATGTCTTTTTGCGTGAAAACGATGGACGCGATGAAGTCGTCGTCGAATAAATATATAACCAGGTAGCGAATCTGACACTATGCCCGACAACGCCTCATCATCCGCTACGACACTGGCCGCCGGCCATGCCGACCGGTTCATCTGGCGGCGCAAGCATTTGCTGGGTCTGCGCGACCTCAGCCGTGAGGAACTGGTGCATATCCTCGATACGGCCGAAGGCTTCAAGGAAATCTCCACCCGGTCGATTAAGAAAGCCCCCCCGCTGAGGGGCAAGGTGGTGGTGAACCTGTTTTTCGAAGACAGCACCCGCACCCGCAACAGTTTTACGCTCGCCGCCAATCGCCTCAGCGCGGATGTGCTGGAATTCACCACGACCGGCTCGAGCACTTCCAAAGGTGAAACCCTCCGTGACACGGCCCGCAACCTCGAAGCGATGGGTATTGATATCGTCGTCATTCGCCACAAAGCCGCCGGAGCACCGCAACTGCTGAGCCGCTGTATCGACGCGGCCATCATCAACGCCGGGGACGGCCAGCATGAACATCCTACGCAAGGGCTGCTGGATATCTTTACCATCCGCGAGCTGCGCGGCGACCTGCAGGGCCTGAAGGTGGCGATTGTCGGCGACATCGCCCATTCCCGCGTGGCCCGCAGCAACATCTGGGGCCTGCATACACTGGGAGCGGAAGTGATTCTCGTCGGCCCGCCGACATTGATGCCCAGTTGCGTGGAAAAACTACCCGTGACCGTCAGCCACGATTTCGACGCCGTCATCGGCCAGGTCGATGTTCTGAATATGCTGCGGGTGCAGTTCGAACGCATCGGCTCGACGGTGTTCCCATCGGTGCGGGAATACTCGCGACTGTTTGGCCTGACGATGGACCGCATGAAACGGGCACGCCCGGATGTACTGGTGATGCATCCCGGCCCGGTTAATCGCGGCCTGGAAATCGAAAGCGAAGTCGCCGATGGTCCCAACAGCATGATTCTGCGCCAGGTCAGCAACGGCCTGGCGATACGCATGGCGGTCCTGTTCCTGGTGAACCAGGCCGCCGCCCTCAAACAAGGACAAAACGCAACACCATGACCGAACTGTTGATTACCAATGGCCGTATCATCGATCCCGCCAATAAACTTGACGGCATCGGAGATGTTTTGGTGCGCGAGGGCAGAATTGCCGCCGTTGGTGATGTCAAGTCCGCCAAACCCAAGCCGCAACGAACCATTGACGCCAAGGGAATGATTGTCGCCCCCGGCTTGATTGACCCGCATGTGCATCTGCGTGAACCCGGCGATGAAGAAGAAGAAACCATTGCCAGCGGCGCAGCGGCCGCATTGGCGGGCGGCTTTACCTCCATCGCCTGTATGCCCAACACCGACCCGGCCATCGACAACGAAGCTACGGTGGATTTTGTCTATCGCCAGGCGGCCCAGGCCCGGCAAGCCCATGTCTTTCCGGTCGGGGCTATCACCAAAGGCCGCAAGGGCGAAGAGCTGGCGGAAATCGGCCAGATGGTCCGCGGCGGCGCGGTGGCCTTTTCCGACGATGGCGACGGCGTGCAGAATCCCGCCGTCATGCTCCGCGCCCTCAAGTACGCCAATATGTTCAGTAAACCCCTCCTGCAGCACTGTCAGGAAAATTCCCTGGCCAAAGGCAGCATGAACTCCGGTTACCTCGCCACCGTGCTGGGATTGCCGGGCATTAATCCGCTGGCTGAAGAGTTGATGCTTTACCGCGACATCCAGCTTACCAAACAGGCAAAGGCGCGGTATCACGCCCAGCATATTTCCACCGCCGGGGCGGCAGCGCTCATCGCCCAGGCGAAAAACGCCGGCCTGCGCATCACCGCCGAGGTGACGCCGCATCACTTGCTGCTGACCGAGGATGGCTGCAAGGATTACGATCCCAACTACAAAATGAACCCGCCGCTGCGCACTGCCGATGATATCGCCTCGCTGCGCCGAGCGGTGGCCGACGGCGTGATTGATTGTCTGGCCACGGACCACGCCCCCCACCTCCAAAGCGAAAAGGAACTGGAATTTCTCTATGCCCCCTGCGGCATCATCGCTCTGGATTGCGCCTTGGGGCTGTACATCAAGGCGCTCATCGAGCCGAAGATCATCGACTGGCCGCGACTGATTGCCATGATGACCATCAACCCGGCCCGCATTCTGGGTTTGGCCAAAGGCACGCTCACACTGGGGGCGGATGGCGACTTAACGCTGATTGACCCGAATTGCCGCTGGACGGTGGATGTGAAGCAGTTCCGCAGCAAGAGCCGCAACTGTCCCTATCACGGCTGGGAGCTTACCGGCCGGGCGGTCGCCGCCATCATCGCCGGCGATGTCCGCTTCGAGCTCAACGTGACGCGGGCATCCTGCCCGCGATCCCTGTGAACGCAACAATCGTGGTAAATTACTTGATATATTGGCAACACAGGAAATGCTATGCCCTTTTCGTGACGCGTCCGCCTCAGGCGAACTGCCCGCCGTCGCTATAAACATGGTTAGTGATTGGTAATATTGGCTATACAGGATATGAAATGCCATTTCTTTTCGATGGATACAATATCTATCACGCCGCCGCAAAAATGGATGAACAGTGGTCTCATATTACTCCCGGCGGATTGTGCGCCCTGTTGGCCGAAGACCTTGCCAGCCTCCGCGATCACGGCACGTGCGTCTTCGATGGCACTCCACCCCGCGGCAGCGACTGGGCCGGCAAGACCATCGGCCCCTTAACCACGCTCTTCAGCGGCCCCGGCCGGGACGCCGACAGCGTGCTCGAGCAACTGATTCAGGATAATACCGCCCCCCGCCGCCTGGTAGTTATCAGCAGCGACAACCGCGTCAAACGTGCGGCTCGCCGTCGTCGCGCCCAGGCAATAACCGCCCGTGATTACCTCGACAGCCTCATTCAGCGGGCCAACCGACCCGCCCCACCACCGCGTGAACCGCGTGCCAAACACGAAGGCGTCCCTCCCGGTCAACTGGATGAATGGCTCAAACTCTTCGGCCTCAACCCCAACCACCCTGGCGATGAAAACGACCGCATTCGCCTGGGATAAAACCACTGCTATGATGCAGTATCGCATGGGAGATGAATAAATGAAATACCCTAAAACGGCGGATTTGAAGACGTTGTTACGGCAGATGGAATTGTATGCTCATCTGAAAGTCGAATATGGCGCCCCGGGCGTCGAGGAGATTATCTCGCACTCACGCAAGACGCTGCAAACCTCGCTGGGGCAATTGAAAAAACTTGAACCTGATGACAAACTTAGCAAGCAGGAACCAAATAGCCTGCGGGCGATACAGGCCCTGCGGCCGGCGGGACCGCGGCGAATTTGGCGGCAATGGGATGAAAACGCCTAT
>CAZOCV010000112.1:6933-11956 GCA_964578395.1 uncultured Pirellulales bacterium | reverse complement strand
ACCAAGCGGCTGCCCACCATTTTGCCGCCGCTGACGCTGGAAGAATCCCTGCAAACTACCAGGGTTTATTCCGCTTTGGGGCTTCTGGAGAAAGGCACATCGCTGCTGGGTGTGCGTCCGGTACGCAGTCCGCATCATTCGGCCAGCGGCCCCAGCCTGATTGGCGGCGGATCGATTCCCCGGCCGGGAGAATTATCGCTGGCGCATAACGGGCTTTTATTTCTCGATGAATTTCCGGAATTCAAGCGGCCGGTGCTGGAAACCATTCGCCAGCCGCTGGAAGACCACCACGTAACCGTCAGCCGGGCGGCCGGAACCATGACGTTTCCCGCCAACATTATGCTGGTCGCGGCCATGAATCCCTGCCCGTGCGGATACTTGACGGACCCTAAACGCAAGTGCAAATGCACGCCGAACCAGGTGGAAAAATATCTGTCGCGCATCAGCGGGCCGCTGGTGGACCGCATCGACATTCATGTGGAAGTCCCGGCCGTACCTTATCGCGATTTATCGAGCAAACGCGAGGGAACGGATTCGGCCACGATGCGCCAACAGGTGATGCACGCCAGAAACCAACAAACGCAGCGATTCAGCGGCAACGGCTGTCTGACAAATTCGCGCATGACCAGCCGACAACTGCGAACATTTTGCGAACTTGATGAATCCGGTGAACAAATACTCAAGCAGGCCGTTTATGAACTTGGCCTCAGCGCCCGCGCGCATGACAAGGTGCTTAAAATCGCCCGCACCATAGCTGATATGGAAGACGCCGAAAACATCAAAGCGGAGCATTTGTCCGAGGCTATTCAATATCGGCGCCTTGACAGAAATTTATAAGTTGACCGTATGCCACGCTATTTTACGGACGTATTCTGGCGCCTCTCTACAAATACTCGTTTGTGCCATCCGTAAATAAAAATATCAAAAAAAAGGCCCGCACCGAAGCGCGGGCCTGAAACACACACGTTCTCATGCAGTCGCCGCTGCGACTGCGCCATCACCCGTCAAACCCTTACGGTTCCGGATTAATGGTGAGGTCCTTCAGCCATTGAGCGGCCAGGACCGAGAAGTCGGCCAGATCGACTCTGCAACTGCCGTCTTCGACGATATTGGCGGGATTGTCATTCACGCAGACTTCCGTACTGGTAATGTCGGCGTATTCCTGAGCGATATCTCTATCCGAGACCGGATAGTTGTAGAGCTTGAATTCATCAATCGCGCCGTTGAACCATCCATCACCCCAGCCTAAATCGCCCACGCCGAAGACGAATCTCCCCGGGTTATAGGCATAGTGCTGGCAATCGCGCGTTATCTTTTTATACGGAACGCCGTTGATGAAAAACGCCGTCTCGTTTTTGGAGTTTCGCACCGCCAGGAAATACCATTGATCCTGGGCCAGCGACGGGTCCAAATCCATATAAGACCACGGTCCGTAGTTAATCTGGTCTTCCCAAACCAAAACCGTCCGGTAACGAATCATGCCGGGGGTACGATGTTGGCCCATCATCATGGGAGTATCGCTTTCGACATAGAAATAACTCGCCCAGACTTTGGCGATATCTCGCGATTTCATCCAAAATGTCATGGTGCTCTGTCCGCCGGCGTTGATGATCGGATCCAGGGTGTCAAAATTGAAAAACACGGAGACATTACTATACGCCAGCCCGTCATTCGTTCCATCGACACTCAACGCCTGGCCGACAACGCCTGTTTCATACCCTGGCTCACCATAGGTTTCATTGAGGGTGCCGACGCCTTGAACTTCATTAAAGTTGCCATCAAAAGGCCAGTAATGCACCAGGGCCTGCACATTGACGGTTACGTAATTCGTATCCACCGAGCCTCCGCCATTGGTGACTCTGCAGAAGAACATTTTTCCGATATCCGTTTGCTCAAGGACGAGCAGCGTCAGAGTGGCGGTTTCCGTGCCGCTGTAATCGGCGCCATCGACCAATTCTTCTTCATTGCCGGGTCCCAGGATATTGGGATCGTAGTACCACTGGTACGACAAACCTTCACCTGACGCCGCCACGGTCCAGCTTACATTTTCGCCGAGAACGCCGGCGACACTGGTCGGCTGCGTATCGATGACCGGCTGCGCCCAGCTCACGCCGGCGCTGGCCATTAACGCAACGGCCGCCATAATGCCAACTAAACATATCTTTTTCATCTTGAAGCTCCTTTAAAATCTCTTGTTAAAATAATCAAATCGATACCACGAATCGCTGCCATCCAATCCTTACGGATTCGGATAGACGGTGAGATCCACCAGCCATTGGGCCGCCAGGGCCGAGAAGTCCGCCAGATCAACCGCGCAACTTGCGTCTTTCACGATATCGGCGGGATTCTCCGGTACGCAGACCGACGTATTGGTAATATTGGCGTATTCCTGGGCGATTTCCGCATCCGAAAGCGGATAGTTGTAAATCTTCAATTCATCAATCGCGCCGTAAAAATCGCCGGTCGTGCCTGTTTTATACTTGCCGATATAGACATTTCTCGCACTCGGCAAATAAAAGGTCAGGAGTTCCACATCGCGCGCCATCTTGATATGGGGAACGCCGTTGATGAACAACGCCGTTTCATTCAGGGTGTTGCGCAACACGAGGAAATACCATTGATCATTGACGAACGACGGGTTTAAATCCACTATATATTGGTTGGTGTCGCCCAAGGCGTCTCCCATAAGGTTATCGAATCGAATCATGCCGGGAATGTAGTACTGCTGCAGCATCATGGTATTGGCGCCGCTCCTGCTGATATACGTCGCCGCGGCTTTCGCGACATCATGCGATTTTACCCACATTGAAATGGTGTTCTGCCCGCCTCTTTCAATAATCGGCTCCAGGGTACTTGCGTGATAATATGGACACACGTTAAGATACGCCAATCCATCCTCTGTTCCATCGAGACTCAAAGCGTTGCCGACCACGCCCGGCTCCACATCCGGATCGCCATATGTTCTTGTAAAAGTGGCGTTGCCTTTGACCTCACCGGCTGCCCAGTTGGTGTCTTCGAAGGGCCAGTGATACACGACGCCATAGAAATTCACTGTCGCCAGATTCGTGTTCACACTGCCGACGAGATTGCCGACGGTGCAGAAAAACATTTTTCCGTGATCCGATTCTTCGACACCGAGCAGCGTCAGGGTGTTGGTGTCCGTGCCGCTGTAATCAGCGCCATCAACTAACTCAATTTCATTGCCGGGTGTCGCCGTATTGGGATCGTAGTACCACTGATACGTCAGGGTTCCGCCGAGAGGATCCGTCGCTCCAAAGGTAAACGTGGCGTCATCGCCGAGAAAACTGGCGGTGTCTATAAGTTGCGGGTCGATTTGGGGCAGAGACATTTCGGTGCGAAACGCCCAAATCGTGCCGGTAATCGTGCCGCTCGATGTGCCGAGGGTGTCCACCCGCCAGTAGTAAATCGTGCTGTACTCAAGCGCCGCGGGGAACGAGGTGTTCGTCGTGGTGCCTTGGGAGACAAGCACATCCGGCCGGGTGCCGATAAATACTTCATACCCGGTGCCTGCCATGTCGCCGGCGGTCCACTGCAAGGAAGTGCTGGGCGCTACATCCAGTGACCAGCGATCGGGGATGGGGGCATGAGCGCCGTGCAATTCGTTCACCACGTAATAATCGTCCGTAGATAAACGCGAGCCCCCAACATCATATCTCGGCAGGGATTCCATCTGAACGCGCAGACCCAGCGCTGAATCCGCCGTCCAGGTCACCTCCGCCAGAAGCGTCGGGGAAAACCACACCTGTTGTAAGGCATTGGGAACCACCCAGGCGATTTCAGCGTTTTGCACCGAATCCAGTTCATTATCACTGGTGTCACGCAAACTGAACTTGATATAAGACGTCACATCGTAACGATAGTGCGCTCCAATAAATGCCTGAGCCACATAGAAACCTCCCACTTCCGTCGTGCCCAGATCCTGATAAAGGCCGCCCAGCTTTGTGCCGTATGCTTCCGAAGCCAGGCACATCCAGGCGTGGTCACTAGCGCCAGGCCCAACATCTTCAGGCGTGACGTCCGCGAGGAATTCTTCTATAAGGTGCGTGGTATAGTCGCTTCCCCAGGCGGTCCAGCCGGTATACTCCTTCTGCTTTATGCCAGTAAAGGCATCCGCTTCAAAATTTCCATTCACCACGGGAGTAATTTCCGCGGTCACCATAACACTGCCGGCCATCAACACAATGGCCGTTATAATGCCTACTAAACATGTCTTTTTCATTTTTAGCTCCTTTAAATACGCTTGTTACAATTACCCATAACTCCGTTACTCAATTCCTTCATGCCATATAATTCCTCCATAAATTAACCACTTTTTCTCAACCTATATCCCATACAATAGGTCTTTTATAATCATCCTCATTTTGATTGCTTTACTTGCGTTTGCTTTTATGCCAATATCTCAGCAGGGTGATACCGGAACAAAAACTGTCCGCTACCACCACCAATACCAGAAGCCTCCATATAAATTGCTCACGCGCAACACCATATCTTCGAATTGCTTGCGGCCGACATGCCCGTCAACATATAAACAATTACCATCGCGTGCTTGTTCATCTTTGGTTAGATGTGCGGTTTTATCTTCAATTCCCCATGGGGATAACCCACCCAGGTGATGCGCCCATTTGGCAATATCTGTATCATCGGAATCGCTGATCGTTATGTCCGTGACAAATTCCGTTTCGGCCGCATAACGCTGCGTGGACTTGGTTACCCAGTCCCTTTTGGGGTCGCCCAGAAGTGGCGGAAGCGGGGCTTTAATGGAATCTGCGTACGCTTTGAGACGCTGCATCAGCCAGACATAACCGCTTACCCTTCCATACGTATCCAGTTCAGTAACTCCTGGTACCCCGGTTGGTTTATCTTCCTGCTCGGGGGTTTGGCCCATGTCGGTTTGGCCTGTTTTCCAACATTCACTAGCTCGCCAAAAAATATCCTGGTCCGGATTTTTTACCCCTTCAAGGGGACAATAAAATGTCTGTTTATCACCGCCGGTTTTGATGAT
>CAZOCV010000112.1:0-6833 GCA_964578395.1 uncultured Pirellulales bacterium | reverse complement strand
CCAAAATAAAAATTTCAATTTACAAAATTTTATGTGCAACGTACTGTGCTGAGGAACGTCTATATAAGCATCATGCAAGGTCAAAACATGCATCACAAAAAACTTAACCTATTGTTAAAAAAAGGGTTATAAGCTATAGCCATCGAGCCAACTTTCGCCTACAGGGGCAACAAATGAATAAATCAGCGGTTTTTTTGTGGTTTACGGCCGGAATCTTCGGTTTTTGCAGTATTTTGAGCGGGGCCGAAGAAGAAATTTGGTTGAGTTACCATACCGATCCGGATACGCAACGGCTACTCGGCTACGAAGATATCGGCAATCAGGGGCTGAAAATCCTTACCGATGCGCCCGCCGAAGTAAAGTTGCCGGAATTCAAAAGCCAAAGCCCGCTGTTTGCCAAATGGAAAAGCCCGATGGCCAAAGGTGGATTCCTGTGGGTGGCGCTGGACCAGGAACAATCTTCCGGGCCATATAATCGACTTATCATTGATGCCAATGGTGATGGTCATCTTAACGATGAGACCTTTATCACCCCCTACCGTTCGGATCAATATCAAAGCGGCTTTGGCCCGGCGCCGGTTTATTTTGAAGGTGAAGACGGGCTGATTACCTATCATCTGAATTTTCGATTTTACAACTACCAAAACTACAAGAATTTGTCCGCAAGTTCTGGATGCTGGTACGAAGGAACGATCCGTCTGGGCGAGGAGAAACTCAAATGTATGCTCATGGATTTTAATGCCGACGGAGAATTCAATGATATTTCGCCCAACAGCGGGGAATGTGACCGGATTCGAGCGGGCAAAAACGAACGGGTTCCATCGCAATTTACGGGCAAATACCTGGATATTGATGGGGTGCTTTATTGCCCGATGATAGCACGGGACGGGGCGTTTCTTACCTTAAGCAAAGCGGAAAACGTGGTGTATGGGAAGGTGCAAACGCTGGGCGGCGTAACCGTCCTGCAAGCGGGAGGCGTTAACGGCCTGCTGACGGTGCAACTGGAAAATGGCGCGGGGAAATTACCCCTGGGAAAATATCATATCCATACATGGCGGATTGAACGCAAAGACGATCAAAATCGCCCCTGGACGCTGCAAGGGGAGGGATTTGATAAAAATGGAAATTTTGAGATCACAAAAGAAGAACCGGCCATTCTGGCCATCGGGGAGCCGATTGCAGGACATTTAGACGCTCAACTCAACAAGAATAAATATAATTTTAATTATGAGATGCGGGGGCAACTGAATGAACGAATCGAGATTACGAGAAAAGGGAGCCGGGTGGATGCGCCAAAAATCCAGATTGTCAACGCCGATAAAACCTATAATCAGACGTTTTCGCTGGAGTATGGCTGAGGCGGCACCTGTTCGCTCTCGTGGCGAGAGCCTCAAAACCCGCGGCCGTTTTTCGTAACCGTTCAGGTCGATGGACCTTTCCAGGTCCACACCCGCCCGTATGAAATCAAAGCCCAACAGCGACAGGGGCCATGGGCCGGACACCTTATTGAGAAGGTCACCGTAAGCGACGGCAGCCCGGAAGATTCCTCAAATTGCGCGAATCTGGTCAGCAACACCGGATTATTCGACCGGGACGGTGATGGCCTGACCGAGCACACCACAAGCGGCAAACACATGTGGCTGTGCCGCAAGGATCAGACCAGCGGCGTACTGGAATTTGACCTGGGTCAGACGCAGCCGGTGGAGCAGATTTTCGTCTGGAATTACAATGCAAAAAATCGAACCTACCGCGGCGTCAAACAAGCGGATATTTCCGTCTGGACGCCCGAAAACGGCTGGCGGAAAATTCTGGATGACTTTACATTTTCCGAGGGCGCAGGAAACGATGATTATGATGAACCCGTTGGGGTGCCGCTGGAGGGCGTTCAAGCCCAAAAGATTCGATTTGATGAACTGCTGAGTTTCGGCGATTTGCGGTATGTCGGGTTAAGCAAAGTTCAGTTTTTCGCTCCGCGCGGCCCGCAAGCCCTGCATCCCCAGCCGGCCGCAGGACATGTCACGAGCAATCTTTTGGATGTGACGCTGCGCTGGACGCCCGGAAAAGATTCCCAAAAACATCGGGTGTATTTCGGCCCTGATCCGGACCATCTGAAGTTGCTTTGCGAAACGGAGCAGAATTTCTGCAGCGACGTGCCCAGCACCCGGCGTGAGGCGATGTATTATTGGCGTGTTGATGAAGTGCAAGAAGATAAGACTGTAGTAAAAGGCGACACCTGGAATTTCGAAACAGGCAAGCTTTGTTATCACTGGAAACTGGATGAAACCCAGGCCGCAGCCGCACAGGACGCCGTCGGCTCACGGCAAGGCAAGCTTATCGGCAATCCCCAATGGCAGGCCGAAGGAAAAGTGAATGGCGCGTTGGCCTTTGACGGCGAGGACGACAGCATCGTAGTCGAGGAAGATGTCGCATTGGATGGTTGGAGCGCCCTGACCGTCTGCATGTGGATAAAGTCGAACCAGACCGAAACGGACCAGGGCTTTATCATTTTTGAAGATCCCAATAATGATGATGACCGAAATATGCGTTACGATGCGAAAGGATCGAGAAAACGCAAGAAGGATATCATCGCCCTGGGCGTAGCGACGACGCAGGGAACGGCGATCATGGAAAGTTCGGCCAAGGTTCAGACGACGGACTGGCAGCACGTGGCGATGGTCTGGCAAAGCGGCGAGGCTCCTGCGCTGTATATCAATGGAGAGCGGAATAAACCCAGCGCTCCATGCGAGCCTTTGGGCGGAGTTTTGGAAGGGTACACAAAAATACTCTTAGGCAAAGGGTGCAAGGACCAGGAAAATAAAAGCTGGAACGGCTGCATAGATGATGTGCGCATTTATAATTGTGCGCTGACGGAACCCGAACTGGCGGCATTGCATTCGGGAACATCTCCGGCGGAGGCGCTGCAGTCAGCCCTGGCGGCCAAAGAACAGGGATTGGCGCCGGGAACCGCCGGCGCATCGGACGCAAGCGCCGCGGCCACCGGCGAGCCGATCGCTGGACAACACCCGGAAACCGCCGGAAAGAAAAACAACTGGATTTGGGTTATCGTGATTATCGCCGTTGCGGCCATTATTGCCCTGGCGACCCGTAAACGTAAGCCGACGTCCAGGTCCTGAATCGGTTCCTTATCAAGAAGGAGTTTATTCCATGCGCATAAGACGCGGTTTTTACCTATCAGGGATGGTTCTTTGGGTATTTACCTGCCTGGCCGCAATGGATAATATCGCCGGGGGAAAGCAGGAAGCGAACGAGGCCAAAGAACCGCCAGAAACGCTGCTTCACTGCACGGGAAAGGTTGTCAGCCCCGACGGCCAACCTGTCGAAGGTGTGGCGGTGACGTTTTATCTGTTTGAATATTATACGACATCGACTCTTTATGATGTGGTTAAGGCCGGCGAGCACACCACGGGCGCCGAAGGTACATTTGCTTTTGACGTGGGTAAAAAGGAAGACTCGAACCGCTATGGCCTGATAATTGCCCAAAAGGAGAATTATGCGCTGGGTTGGACGAACTGGAATGTCAATCAGGATGAGGATGTGGCCATTAAGCTCACTCGTCAGGCGGCGCCGTTGGCCGGAATGGTGGTGGATGAGGCGGACCAACCGATTCCGGACGCCACGGTGAGTATTTACATGTTGCTCGTTCGGGACGAAAATAATCGGCACTATTTAACCTCCAAAGCAGCGCCGGATTTGCTGACAACAAAAACCGATAGCGCCGGCAAGTTTCGTTTTGGCGTGATTCCGGAAGGAGCAACCGCGGAATTTTGTGCCCAAGCGCCGGGACGAGCAACCATCAATACGTTTATATCGAGCCAACAGGGCGGTGAGGATTTACACTATCAGGCGGGGCAGTCGGATATCAAACTGGTATTACCGGCGGAATCAAAAATTCAGGGTGTGGTGGTGGAGGCGGAAAGCGGCCAACCCGTGGAAGGCGTCAAGCTGATGGCGCTGCAGGAACGTAATCGTCCCTCGTTTGGCCAGGAACCTGCCGTAACGCAAGCGGATGGAACGTTCGCCTTTGCAAACCTGCCGGCCGGAACCCACTATGTGATACTGGTTCCTCAAAAAGAGGGTTTGCCGGAATGGACCGGCAAGGAGGTGGAAGTAATTACCGAGGCGGGAAAAACCACCGGCGATATAAAAGTGGAAATCAGCAAAGGCGGATTACTGGAAGTCGTAGTGCGCGACAGTAAGAGTAAGGAGCTTGTCGCCGGCGCCTCGTTGAGCGTTTTTCAGGTTGGAACGCAACTGCATGTGGGAGCAAGAACTGACGCCGCGGGCACCGCTCGCTTTCGCTTGCCGCCGGGACAGTGCATGGTGCAAAACGTTTGGAAAAAAGGTTATGAGCAAAAGCAACAGCAGCAACCCGCCACGGTTGAATACGGGAAAACCGCGCGCGTCGAGATGCAACTGCAGTCGATGCCGATGATTACCGGCGTGGTGCGCGACCCGGAAGGAAATCCCGTGGAAGGCGCAACCATACGGATATTGCCCGGCGGCGGACAGAGTGTGCAAACCAACGCTGAGGGCAAGTTCAGCACTGTTTTCCAACAAGTCAACTGGGGTTCGGAGGAAGATATAACCTATGGCCTGCTGGTGCGGCATCTGGAGAAAAATTTGGCGGCGACGCAGGAACTGGATGAAGAAAATCTCCATGTGGAGCTGACGCTTTCCCGGGGCATTACCTTTACCGGCAACGTCGTGGATAACCAGGGCAAAGGCATCGCCGGCGCCGATATTCGCATATGGCTGCAACTGTCCAACTGGGGTTCCATGATAGAGGACGGCAGACGCTGCACCCAAACCGATGCACAAGGCCATTTTCAGGTCAATGCCCTTCCGCCCTGTTCACGTTTTGGCCTTGATGCGCAGGCGTCAGGATATGGTAAGAAAAATTTAGACATCGAAAGCGATGACGCCAGGGAAGGAATGCTGGATGTCGGGACGCTGGCCTTGCCCCTGGCGAATTTAACGGTTTCCGGAACGGTCGTGGATACGGAGGATAAACCATTAGCCAAGGTGGAAATATCGGCATACGGCGAAGATCAGCCGGACCGACAATCCATCACCTCGGATAAAGACGGCAAGTTCACCATCCCCAATGTTTGCGCCGGCCGTATTCAACTTAGCGCGTATTCGCGCGGGAATAATTCGCTGCGGGGATACATTGAAACCGAAGGCGGCGTCACCGGCATTAAATTGGTGATGAGCGAAGAAAGTCCAAACGTCCGATACGCCCCCAAACAGCCGCCGTCATTACTGGGTCAGTCATTGCCGGCGCTGGATAAGCTGAATCTGCCCGTGGCGGGGGCGGATATTGAGGATAAACCGGTATTGCTGTGTTTCTTTGATGTCCGGCAGCGACCCAGCCGACATTATCTGCTGCGATTGGCGCAACAACAGGCACACCTATCCCAACAAGGCATCGTCTTGCTCGCCGTCCAAACATCACCTGTCGAAGAAAACACCCTTTCAGAGTGGACAAAAAAGCAGGACATCACTTTTCCCGTCGGATCGATTCTGGAATCCCATGAAGAAACCTGCTTCAACTGGGGCGTTCGTTCCTTGCCCTGGTTTATCTTGACTGACGCCGACCACCAGATAACCAGCGAAGGCTCCGATATGAGTGAACTGGAAAAGAAATTGGCCACAATGACCGTCACGCCATGATGGCTTTATTCGACGGGATGGCGAAGATAACGGGTATAGCCGACACGCCGGGTCAGGCCGACACGATCGTAATAATCCAGCAGGGGCAGGGCGTATTTTCTCGTCGTATTGATGAGATACTTGAATTTCACGCTTTCCAGTTTCCCCTCTTTTTTCAGATATTCGATTAATATCCGGCGGCCCTGCTCCACGACGTCGGCGTGAAAATACAGATTGTCGCCGACGGCCATCAAACGCCCGTGCTCCACCAGCCCTTTCAGCAAGGACGGCAACTGCGCCGGGGGCAGCCGCAAAAGCTGAGCCGCCTGGGCCAAATCCGGCGGTGCAAAACCCCCGCTTTGATAGACGGCTTCGATTTTTTGCAGCAGCGTCTGCTGTTCGGGCGGCAGGGCGCTTTGATGATGCGGCAGAGCCAGCCGCCGGTTTTTTTCGATAATTTTACCCTGTTGTTTCAGGTCGGAGATTACTTTTTCCAGGAGTTCATCATGGCAAGCAACAGCGGACAGGCTCAGGTTTTCGCGGGGTAAGCCGGGACTCTGCGGCGTCTGCTGATGAAATTGTTCGATGCACGCCAGCAGTTGTTCCTGCACCTGTTTTATCGTTGCGGGATGCAGGTAGCGGCTTTCATCGAACTTCAAAATATGTCCCTGCCGGATGAGCGTCTCCAAAACGGCCGACATTACAGTGGGCGTCATCCTGGTCCGATGGGCCAGATAGGGGCCATCGGCGATACCGCCGGGGGCAGCGCGAACACAATACGTGAGAAAACCCGCATCGCTCTTGACAGCGACCGCACGCTCGCGAAAATCCTGCACGACGGCCGAATCGGAACGTTTAAGCTTTTTGGCAATGGCCTCGACAATCATGCCCCCTCCTATCGTCATGGCCGGCGAGATGGCCCGCAGGATAAAACGATCTTTAGGACCGGCGACCACAGGAGCATCCAGGCGAATCTGCACCAGTCCTTGCCGGCCGCCTTGCCACAGCTCATCCTCCAGCAGATAAACGGTCGCCTCGACCTGTGATGTGCCGGTATGAAATTTGACGTGCTGTGCGTTTTTCAAAAACAGCTTGTCATGCGGCAGCAGCGTCAGTTCGCACCCGTACCATTGGCCGGGCTGAAAATAATCTCCCACAGT
>CAZOCV010000111.1:0-11992 GCA_964578395.1 uncultured Pirellulales bacterium | reverse complement strand
AGCATAATGCCTATGCTTTCGTTGAGCTTTATCCGACCCATATGAACATTATCGGGATTGGCGATGAAATATCCCGCCAGCTTACTTTCCCTCAATAGCACTATTATCGCGCCAATATCCGTATTTTAATATGATAATAATTACGGCAAAGTTACGAGGCATTAAGTGCCCGCAATTTCGCATTATGAATTTCATTATTTGTGCCGCAGCCAAGGAAAACATTGCCCATAAATACACCTATTGCGCCCAAGTCTTTTATAAATAAACAGTTACAGAGGCATACACTTTTTCAGAATTCGGGATATCCAGAAAAAAAACGGAATAATACCAACCAAAACTCCGCCGCGAATGAGCTTTGGAGCATGCCTGTAAACATATTCCTTTTTCTCCCTGTATTCTCTATCGATATATTGACAAGGCCCTTCCGGCCAGCTATGCTAGCGGTTCGTATTTCGGCGAAGGCTGGAAATGAACTTGCTTGAAAACTAGCCTTTCGCGTCGTATCTGCGTGGATAATTTAGGCCGCTAAGGTCGTCCTGTAAGCCATGCCGGCTGAAAATTTCCACACACCGTCGGAAATTCGCAAACGCATAAACTGAAGCAAGGTTATTATTTCAGAAAGTTAACAAACTCAATTTGTAATCCCAATTTCCAGAAAGGAAACAACCATGAAAACGTCATTCGCTAAAGTGCTGGTAATTTTTTGTTTTTGCATCCTGCTGAGTCTGACCGGTTGCAAGAAGTCCACGGAACCGGCGACCGGCGCCAAACCGGCCGAACCCACACCCGGCGTTACGGTAACGGCGGCCCCCATCAAAATCGGAGCGATTTTCGCTGAAACCGGTCCGGCCTCCAATTTGGGCGCGCCGGAAGCCAAAACCGTAAAATTATTTGTTGATAAACTCAACGCCTCGGGCGGATTGCTCGGCCGCAAAATCGAGCTTATCGTCAAGGATTCCGGCAGCAAGCCGGAAAACGCCATCTCGCTGACCAAGCAATTGATGGACGAGGAGAAGGTGCTGGCGATTCTCGGTCCTTCCACGAGCGGCGAGACCATGGCCATTAAAAATATCTGTCAGGAAGGTAAAATGCTTTTGATTTCATGCGCCGCCGCCGAAGACATTGTCAATCCGGTGGCCAGCTATGTTTTCAAAACCCCGCAAAAAGACAGCGACGCCGCTCGATGGATTTATCAGTCGCTCAGTGACAAGGGGCTCTCCAAAGTCGGAGTCATCGTAAGCAATGACGGCTTCGGCGTGGCGGGAAAAGCCCAGTTGGAGAAACTTATCGGCGAGTACGGCATTACGATTGCGATTGCCGAAACCTACGATAAACAGGCTACGGACCTGACCGACGTGCTGACCAAGCTCAAAGGACAGAACGTGCAGGCCGTAATCAACTGGTCGATTGTCCCGGCGCAAAGTCTTGTGGCTAAAAATATGAAACAAATCGGATTGAATGTGCCGCTGTACCAAAGCCATGGTTTCGGCAATATCAAGTACGTTCAGGCGGGCGGAGACGCCATCAACGGAACCATTTTCCCCTGCGGCCGGCTCCTGGTGGCGGATAGTCTTCCCGATACTCACCCGCAGAAAAAAGTTCTGATGGACTATAAAACGGATTATGAAACCCAGTATAAGGAAGAGGCCAGCACCTTCGGCGGCCATGCGTATGACGCCATACTGGTCCTGACCGAAGCGATCCGCAAGGCCGGAGAACCGGATCGGGATAAAGTGCGGGACGCCCTGGAAAATCTCAAAGGAATCGTGGGGACGGCGGGCATTTTCAATTTTTCGCCCACGGATCATAATGGACTGGCGATGGATGCGTTTGAGCTGCTGACCGTCAAGGAAGGCAAATTCGCCATCTATAAAGAATGATTTCAGAAAAGCATTTCATCGCAGGAAATGAGTCGGCATGAATTTTCCTCAGGCCATGCAATATTGTTTATCCGGCATCACGGTCGGCAGCATCTATGCCATCGTGGCCATAGGCTTTAATATAATTTACAACACCACCGGCATCATTAATTTTGCCCAGGGTGAATTTCTGATTATCGGCGCGATGACGGCCATCAGTTTCCATCAGTTCGTTCCCCTGCCGGCGGCAATTTTACTGGCGATTGGAGTGACAACGCTGGTCGGTGGCCTGATTGACCTGCTGCTGCTGCGAAGAATCCGGGACGCATCGGTGCTGCGGCTGGTGGTTATTACCATCGGAGTATCCATCGTCCTGCGTGAGGCGATGCTGCACATCTGGGATGAGAAAGTCTGCGCGCTGCCTTATTTCACGGGCACCGAAGTAACCACTCTCACGCTAGGAGGTGCGTATATATCCCCGCAGATTCTCTGGGTGCTCGGTGTCTGCGCGGTTATCGTCGTGGGACTGACTTTATTTTTCCGGTTTACCCTGACGGGCCGGGCGATGCGGGCGTGCGCCGACGATCCCATGGCTGCTCGCCTGTGCGGGATCAACTCCCGCCGCATGGTAACGCTTTCGTTCATGCTCAGCGCCGGCATCGGCGCGCTGGCGGGCTGCGTCATTTCCCCGGTAACGCAGACGCAATACGATATGGGCGCGCCGCTGGCCATCAAGGGTTTTACTGTGGCGATTCTGGGCGGCCTGGGCAACAGTATGGCCGCCGTGGCGGCAGGGCTGCTACTGGGGCTTCTGGAAGCGTTTACGGTCAGTCAGTTTCAGGTGGCGTATAAAGAAGCGGTCTCCATCGTCGTTTTATTGCTGATTCTGGTCTTTCGCCCGAACGGGCTGTTCACCCGGCGCGACATCAGCGCCTTAAGGGCCTCCTAATGCGGTTTCGGATTTACCTACCCGTTCTGGCATTGATCGCAGCGGTCATTGGGCTTGGGCTTGCCCTTTCCGCCGCCGAAGTAACGTTTTACATGACGCAAATCACCATGTCGGCCTATTATTCCATGGTCGTCATCGGCCTGTGCCTGCTGATGGGATACGCCGGGCAGATTTCACTGGGACATGCGGGCTTTTTCGCCATCGGCGGCTATGTGTCCGCCTTTATGACCACCTGCAATCTCCTGCCCTATCGCGATTCCAGCGTGCTGGGCTGGTGTCATTCCCTGGGATTAACGCTGGAACGACAGGACCTTTATGGCCAAACGATTCTGTCCTTCTCCCCTTGGGCGGCTTTTGCCGCGGCGCTGATTCTGACGGGCCTGATTGCCTTACTGATCGGCATGCCGGTTATCCGGCTTAAAGGTCATTATCTGGCGATGGCGACGCTCGGTTTCGGACTGATTATTTATCGCATCGTCCTGGGGTTAAAAATATTCGGCCAGGCAGACGGCATCAGCAATGTCCCGCCGTTTGGCCTCGTGCCGGGGTTTGAAGTGAACGGCCGACCGCTGTTTCGCCTGCAAAATTACTACATTGCCTGGATACTGGTCATCGTGGCCATGATTCTGGCGATTAATCTGGTGCATTCCCGTGTTGGCCGGGCGCTGCGTTCCATTCATGAAAATGAGGAAGCCGCCCACTCGCTGGGCGTGGATACCTATCGTTACAAACTGGCCACCTTTATCCTCAGTGCGGTGTTCGCGGCCGCCGGAGGCGTATTCCTGACGCATTACAACGGCAGCATCGGCCCATCGGAAGTATCCGTGATGAAATCCGTCCGCTATGTGGCCATTGTCGCCATTGGCGGCATGGGAAATTTGTGGGGCGTCCTGCTGATGGGAATGTTACTGACCTTTCTTTCCCTGCGCGGCGTCTTCGGCAGCTTTGACGATGCGGTTTTCGGCGCGATTCTCATTGTCATCATGATTTTCGCTCCTCAGGGATTGCTGCGCGTTTCGACGTGGCGCACCTTTCTGGGATACCTGGTCCGGAGGCCCCGTGGATAACGTTCTGCTGGAAACGAAAAATCTCAACCGCTTTTTCGGCGGGCTGCATGCCGTCCGGGATATCAGCTTCTCCGTCTCGCGCGGGCACATCAAGGCGATTATCGGCCCCAATGGCGCGGGAAAAACCACGCTGTTCAATCTGATTGCGGGGTCCATTGCGCCGCACAATGGTGAAATTTATTTCCGCAACCGGCCGATCACCGCGTGGAAACCTCACGCCATCGCCGCGACAGGAATCGCCCGGACGTTTCAGACAACCCGGCTGTTCCCCCACATGACGGTATTGGAAAATGTCATGGTGGGCCGGCATCCCCGCACCCGCTGCGGTTTTCTGGCGGGACTGTTAAACCTGCCGCACACCTGGAAAGAAAATCGCCAGATCGAACGCCGCGCCGCGGAAATCCTGGACGATATCGGCCTGCACCGTGATGCGTTTGATTTCGCCGGCAATCTCCCTTTCGGCAAGCAACGGCTGGTGGAATTTGCGCGGGCGCTGGCCACGGAACCGGAACTGCTGCTGCTGGATGAACCGGCGGCCGGCCTGAATATTTACGAGACACGGCAACTGGCCGATTTGATAGTGAAAATCCGCGACAAAGGCATTACCTGCCTTGTTGTCGAACATGATATGTCCCTGGTCATGAACATTTCGGATGATATTCTCGTCCTGGATCAGGGAACGAAAATCGCCGAAGGGCCGCCGCGGGACATTCAGCGGAATCCCGATGTCATTCGCATTTACCTGGGGGATTATCATGCTTAGGATTCTGAATCTGGAGGCTGGATTCGGGCCGCTGCGGATTCTGAAAGGCATTTCCTTTCATGTCTCACCGGGCGAAGTCGTCACCATTATCGGCGGCAATGGCGCCGGCAAATCGACGCTGCTGAAAACCATCATGGGCATTCTGAAGCCGCGCTCCGGCATCATTCAATTTGATAAAAAAGACATTCATGGCCTGGCCACCGAAGCGATTGTCAAAAAAGGCTGCGGCCTGGTCCCCGAAGGGCGGCACGTCTTCAGCACTTTGACGGTGCGGGAGAATTTAATCCTGGGCGCTTATGGCGGCCGAACCCCCCGCCGGGCAAAAACGCACCTTGGGGAAAAAATGCAGCAGGCGTTTGAGCTTTTCGGCATCCTGAAAGAACGCCAGAATCAGCTCGCGGGCACGCTTTCCGGAGGCCAGCAGCAGATGCTCGCCATCGCCCGCGCCCTGATGGCGAATCCAAAACTTTTAATCATGGATGAACCGTCCCTGGGCGTAGCGCCGCTGGTCGTCCGGGATATTTACCAAACCATCAGCCGGCTTAAACAAAACGGCCTGACGATCCTGCTGGTCGAGCAGAATGCGCGGGCGGCGCTGGACGTCGCCGATCGCGGCTATGTTCTGGAAACCGGGCAAATTGTTCTCGAAGGAACCAGCCGGGAGCTGCGCAACAATCCTGAGGTTCAGCGGGCTTATCTGGGAAAAGAATATCAGAAAATCGACGAATGAGGCAAACCCATGACTTCCATCGCACTCTACAATGCAAAATGTGAAACCATTCCCCGCGAGGAACTCCGGCAGATTCAGATTGAACGCCTGCAATCGACGCTTAACCGCGTGTATCGCAACGTGGCGTTTTATCGCACCGCGTTCGACGCCCACGGCGTCAACCTGGAAAAGATCAAGGATCTGCCGTCTCTTCGCCGGCTGCCGTTCACCACCCGGGAAGACCTTTGGAAAAGCTATCCTTATGATATGTTCGCCGTGCCCCTGCGGGATATTGTCCGCATTCATTCCACCTCAGGAGCCCTCGGCAAACCCATCGTTGTCGGTTATACCCGCAACGACCTGATCAACTGGACGGAATGCGCCGCCCGACTGCTCACCGCCGCCGGCGTCACGGAACATGATGTGGTGCAAATCGCATTGGAGTACCATCTCTTTTCCGGCGGGTTCGGTTTTCACCAGGGCGCTGAACAAATCGGCGCTTCGGTCATCCCCGCTTCCTCCACCACCAGCGTCGTCAAGCAGGTTGTTATCATGCGGGATTTTAAAACCACCGTCCTGATCACCACGCCCAGCCACGCCGCCATGATTCTCAACGGCCTGGAAGAAGCGCAGGTCCATCCCGAACGGCTGCAATTGCGGCTGGCCCTGCTCTGCGGCGAACAATGCGCGGATTCCTTCCGCCGGCGTCTCGAAGACCATCTGCACCTCTTTTCCGTTGATACCTACGGCCCGACCGTCATTATGGGGCCGGGGGTCGCCGCGGAATGCCACCTGCGGCAGGGCCTTCACGTCAACGAGGACCATTTCATCGTGGAAGTCATCCATCCCGATACGCTCGAGCCGCTTCCGCCGGGCGAAAAGGGCGAGTTGGTCTTTACGACCCTCACGAAAGAAGGCTTCCCCCTGATCCGCTACCGCACCGGGGATATTTCCTCGCTCAATCCCGAACCCTGTGCGTGCGGCAGAACGTTTCTCCGGATGGAGAGGATTACCGGCCGGACGGACGACATGATTCTTTTTCATGGACAGGGCTTCTTCCCCGTTCAGATCGAACAAATTCTCCGCCAGGTCATGGGAACGTGCCCCGCTTTCCAGATTATTCTCGACCGGGCGGAAGGCATCGACACGCTGGATATCAAAGTTCAGGTTACCACGGACATCCCGTTTCTCGATGAAATCAAAACCCTGGAATTGCTGCGCAAACAAATCATACAGCGGATTAAAACCGACCTCGAAATCGATGCGGACATTAGTTTCGCCGTACCGAAATTATTGCAGCACGCCAACGAACCGCAGCAGCGGGTAATTGACCGGCGGCCATCGTTATCCTGAAGCAGACAACCGCGCCGTCAGCAAATATCGCCCGCCGGCAAAATTCAGGCTTTGGGCCAAAAGAGCAATTCACCCAGCGGACGTTTTTCGCGGCGGTAGCGCGGCTTGGGAGCATGAAGCGCGTCCCGCAGGCCGGCGGGGTTGGCTACGGCGGCAATCATAACCTCGACCATATGGGTCAGATCCGCGACGGAAACATATTCGGCGGCAATTTTTTTGCGCTTCGTGTCGCGGTTATGATAGTTGCCCAGCGGCACACACAAAGCGGCGGTCAGGTAGCCGAACTGCTGATACACCGTGGATTCGCAGCGGCCGCCGTCCATCAGGCGTCGCTGATATTTAAACATTTTGTCGCGCCGGGCCAGACCGGCAGCGGTCACCGTCAGATACCGTGTCAGGCCGTCATGAAACACGCTGCGGCTGTCGCCGACGCGAATCACCATGCCGTCGCCGATGCGGGCGTTGGGCCGCTGGGAACTGGTTTCCAGCGTGATAATAGGTACTTCCCGGGGCAGGCGTTTTCCGGTCATCAGATACGTCGCCCCGTGCAGGCCGCCTTCTTCGGCAACGGTGAAAATACCTCTTACGCGGCAGGGAACGCGGCGGCGAGCCAGTTCCTCCAGCCACGCCAGAATGGCCGCACAGCCGATCACATCATCACTGCTGCGGGTATGAATCAGGCCGCCGCGCAGCTTGAACGGCGGGAAATCCCACATGGCGACATCGCCGCGGCTAACCGGCCCATCGGTTTTCAGCTCCACCCGCTTGAGATGGCGTTTGAGGTTGAAGTTCGTCCGCACCACCTTCGCCCCCACCGGCCCGGCGGCGGTAAACACCTTGACCCGCTCGCCCCGGAAATACGACTCCTCCACTCCGCCATAAAACAAAGCCTGCGTGCGATTGCCGACGGAATCTTTGGCGATAATAAAGCCGGGATGGTCCATGTGGGCAGCGAAGGCCAGCAGACACCGGCGGCGGCTGTCGCCATATTCGGCGATGACATTGCCCATGCGGTCCCGCCGGGCAACAATGTCCCGCTCCCGGCAAAAACGGCAAATGTAATTGCGCACCGCCTCCTCCCGGAACGGCGCTGTGGGGTTCTGGAGAATATCTTCCGTGATGCGTAATATCCTGTCCTGTAGCGACATATTCTTCTGCTCCTCAAAGCCATATTAACTTAAAAAGGGAGGATTGTACCCACCCCTTCCCCCGCCTGTCCATAGGAAACCATATCGCTATTGATTAGTTTCCCATCAGGCTCCAGAAGGTATTAAATAGCTGCACATAGGCATTGCCCCAGGCGCCGGAGCGGAAGAATTGGGTAGGCGCGTTGGGGTCGCCGATAAAAGGACGCAATATCCAGCCCATCTGAATACCGACGAAACTGTAGATAACCAGCCATGTCCACATCAGATAACGATGGCGCGGCCGGCGCTGCGTTAAGGGACGGTAATAGCGGCTCAAAAGCCGCTGGGCAGACAGGCTGGCCAGGCCAAACATCAAGCCGTTAAACAGCGTCGCCGCCCGATAGTCGCTCCAGGAGGCATACCACAGCCACGTCAGCGGCGCTAACGACGCCAGAACGATGGTCAGACCCGCCTGCGTCGCCGCCAGAGCGCGCAGCACCGCCGTAAAGTCATCGCGCAATCCGGCCAGCGTATTCAACACGAAAAAGCTGGGCAGGCTCAGGAAAAACGTCGCCAGCAGCAATAGCGGCACCTTCAGGCCTGAATAAAGCATCTGCCAGCCCCGCGGACCAGTCTGCGGGCCGTAACTGCCCATGACCGCGCCATAGGCGACGCCGAAGAGGCACATCAGCAGCCACAGCAAGCCGATGCGGCGAATAGTGGAGCCGGTATCGTCGAGCCGTTCGCGGCCGCGCAGGATGTTGTCGATTTTTAAGGGAAACATCGTCATGCTAATTCAGCAGACTCTCCAACGCCTTAAAGACGGCCATAAAGAAATTACTTTCCCGTTCCCGAAACCAGGTAAACGGCTGGGCGGGATCGCCGATAAAAGGCCGCAGAATCCAGCTCATCTGTGCCCCCACCAGGGCGAACACCAGCACCCAAACCTTGAACACCCGGCTGACTCGTGGAATCGGCTGGGGCCCCATAAAGTCCAGGGCCGACGCCGGCAGCGGTTTATTCTGGCTGGAAACGGCCGTTTGCTCTTCTACCGTGGGTGCAGGCTTGGGAGCAGGTACATTGTTGGCCGGGTAATAAGGATTATCTTCCTCAAAGGTTTGTATCAGCACCAGCCGGTGCAGCGTCCGCAGCAGAAACGCCAGGCCCAGCAGCCCCGCCACCGTACACGCCACCACATTCAAAATCCCCATGAACGGGTAACTGGTGGTGCTGACGGAGAAGAACACCACAATCGGCCCCAGCGACGCCGCTACCGCCATCATCACACCTATTGCCGCCGTCAGCAGCCGCAGCGCTGACCCCGCCGACAGCCGCGAACCGATCAGGGCGTTGAACACATACAGCGAGGGGAACGTCACCACCAGCGTCAGAAAAAACAGCAAGGGAAACTTTACCGTACTGGCGATCATCTGCATATACGCCCCGCCGCCGGTGCGAATCATGGCGAACGCCCCCATGCACAGGCCATAGATCATCGCCAATAAAATCGTCACCAGCACCACCCCGCCGACGCTGAACTCGATGCGTCCCTGCCGCAACTGCTCCAGCCGCGTGGCATCGCCGCGCAGAATCCCATCTAACTGCTTAAACCACCTTAACATACATCGGTCTCCTGAAATGAGGTTGCCTTCACCGTTCACCGTAACCGACAAAAAGCCAACAGATACCCCCGCAGGGGCATGCCTATATTACGCACAAGCCTGCCCCCGGTTCAATACATTTTCATCAGCCGCAATCCCCATAAGGGCTTTTAGTTCGCCTCGTGTTAAAGCAGCCGTGGTTAGCCGGGACATTGACGGCGGCAAGACCCTAACCTAAATGGCCAGATCGTTGTCCTGTTCATCCGGCTGGAGCGGTTTAGGGCAGAAGAGGGCGATGCCGAACGTCAGCGGACCCAGGCGCCCACAGAACATCAGGAAGATGACGATGAGCTTGCCGATGGCACTGAGCGCCGGGGTGATGCCTGTACTTAAACCCACCGTTCCCAGGGCCGAAGCCGCCTCGAAGAGGTTTTGTTCAAACTCGAATGTCTCCGTGAGTTCCATCAGGTAGGTTCCCGCCAACAACATGCACAGGTAAAATCCCAGCCCGGCCATTGCCGTCCAGACCCGTTCCAGGGGAACAGCACGCCCCCAGAATCGCACCTCCTGGTCGCCGCGAAGGGCGCTGCGCATCACGCCGAAGAGAGCCGACAGCGTCGTCGATTTAATTCCGCCGCCGGTGCCACTGGGCGAAGCGCCAATCACCATCAGGATAGTCAATATCAGCAGCAAGGCGCGAGACAACTGGGAAATGCTAATGGTGTTGAAGCCGACCGTCGTCATAGCCGTCATGGCCTGAAAGAACGCCGCCAGCAGCCGCTGTTCGAGGGGTTTATCCCGGATGCTCGGCTCGGTCAGGAAGATCAGCGCTGTCCCCCCTACCGTCAGCCAGAATGTTACCCACAGGATAATGCGGCTGGTGAGCGTCACCTGCCGAATCTTGCCGCGCAGCATCCGCCAGTAATCCACGCAGACGATAAACCCGATGGCTCCCAGGTAGCTCAGCAGGGAGATGACCGCGTTGAGCCAGAAGTTGCCCGCGTAGCCCTCGAAGCTGTTGTTATAGAGGCCGAACCCCGCCGTGCAGAAGGCCGAGACGCTGTGAAAGACCGCGCTCCAGAGGGGTTGAGGGTCGCCGCCCTGGCGAAAGATCGGGACCAGAGCCAAGACCCCCAAGGCTTCAATGACCAGCGCAAAGACGATGACGCTGCGGATGAACTTGTCGATGCGAAAAGACCGGGGCAGGCTGAAGACCGTTCGGCCGATCTCCGCGCGGGCGGGCGAAAGGTCCTTACTGCGGGAGAGGATCACGAACGAGCCGAACGTCATGTAGCCGATGCCGCCGAGCTGGATGAGCAGCAGCACCACGCCCTGCCCGAACATATTATAACTGTCGGAGGTGCTCACCGTCACCAGCCCGGTGGTGGATACCGCACTGGTGGCGGTAAAGAGATTATCCAAGGCCCCAACTCCTGCGCCTTTTTGCAGCCAGGGGATACATAGCACCAGCCAGCCGATGATAATGTATATCAGATACCCCAGAAACACCAGCCGCGCTGGGTGCATCCCGGCCAGTACTTTTTTACCTCGCCCGATGGCGGCCATTATTCGTATCATATTCAGTTCCTTGTTATGCCTGCCGCACAGATTTCCCGTCAGGACAACTCAGGCACGGGCACATTATATAGGCAGGCGGCAGGACAAGTAAAGACGAAGCCGATAAGGCAAAACCTTGGAAAATAAAGAACTTATACCATATATTATTCCCTGACAGAAGTTATACCAACACGAATCATCATTCGCCCATCCGGTCCGGGAAGGGGTTGTTGAATCCGCCTGGGCCGGGGAAAAAGATTGAAAAAGGGGGTATTTCCCGGTATTATAAACACCAGTTACATGCCGTGTTGGGAGGCATGTCCAAAGGAGGCGGCAGATGATGAAAGCAACAAAACCGACGGCCGGACGCAATCAAAAGGCACAATCCACAAACGGTTCATGTTGGCTTAAATGGCTGTGGGCATTTATCGGGGTGTTTTCCCTGCTGTGGTTTCTGATTCGAGTGCTCCCCAAGCCTTCGCGGGCGACGTATCCCTGTCAGCGCATGGCGTTTCCGCTGGCGTCGAGCTTTATTATCTGGCTGTTCGGCTTGACCGGTTCGGCGGCGGCCATGCACCGGGCACGGCGGCATCTGGCCCATTCGCGTTATATCGCCTTCGCCCTGGCGGCGGTCATTAGCATCGGGTGCATCTGGCTATCGCTGGCCCTGACGGCCGACAAAGACGCCATCGCGGGCGACCCTCACCCGGTCAATAGTCCCCTCGGCACGCCGCAGGGCATTCATCCCGGCCGGGTTATCTGGGTGCATGACCCTGATGCAACCAACTGGGCCGGGCCGGGCGTGGGCGACGGCTACTGGTGGCAAAGCACGCACACCGATCAGGCCGTCATCGACGAGATGATGCAAACGGCTGTCTGCTCTCTGGCGGGCGAACCGGACCTCGCTGCGGCCTGGGACGCCATTATTCGCTATTTCAACATCCAGCACGGCAAAGGCGACATCGGCTATCAGCCCGGCGAGAAGATAATGATTAAAGTAAACTTCG
>CAZOCV010000110.1:0-12000 GCA_964578395.1 uncultured Pirellulales bacterium | reverse complement strand
GGGATCGCCCGGCGCGGACACGCTGACCATCCCTTTTTGCCCATCCCCGCGCCAGCTAAAGCTTACGGTGTAGCCATCCTGTCGATTATGCAGGTGATGGCAATATTTGGTAGTTGTTTCCATTTATCCTTGCGAAGTTATTCTATCAAACAATATTGCCGGAACAAATTTTTCCTTTAAATAGAATGTTCTATCTGCAAGTCCACGAATTTTATGTTTCAGCAAAAGTTGCAGAACGCGACGAGAAATAATAATGCTTGGTAAAATTAATCGAAATGAGCAATTATTTACCATTACACGTTCAATAATATGAAAATCACTTTCTGTAAAGTCCTCACGATACAAACGGTAATTTATCATCTGAGCGGAAGATATAATGTTGTGTATTTCACACAGGTAACGAATTTGTAGAATTTCATCAGCGAATGAATCTACCCGCTGATTAATGCGCGCCAAATATGGGGATTGGAGAGGTTCTTTTTGAAATTCTGAATCCTCAATGATACATGTTTCATAGTCAAGTCCCGCAATACCTTCGGAATCAAATAATTTTTTTATCCAGGCCGCTACAAGGAAGACTGGCGACTGTCCGCCTTCCCAAGGTCGGTGTATTCGAACGAATCCAACATTTTTAACCTTCTTGGCTGGAACCCGAACAGGATGAATAAGTTTTGAGCCTTCAGAGCAACTATCATTTGTACACGTGGGACGCATAATACTTCCATGAATATCTCGTCCCCATTCGAGCGCACGCACAGTAATATGATACTGTGAGTAATTATGAATTTCACTTTTATCAACTTCGATTGAATAGTGCTTCCGAAAACGATATTTTTTACCTATTTCAAACTTACTATCAAGATAATCAACAACCTTTAGCTTATGTGCTTCTACAGAAATATAACAGCTTCGTGAATCCTGAATTAGTTCAGATTTGATCCATTCTGGTAATTCACACATTATTTCTGAAAGGTTAAATGGCGGTTCAAGTGGAATGTACGCAATAGTTTCATAACGCATTAGGAAGTTCCTTGTTAGAGCCCGTATGCACCTGGTGTAAATCCTGCTAGATTGCCGTATGTTGCAAGATGGATAAGCAAACTCGCACCCCAACGCCATTGATCAGCATATGATAAGGTTGTTACATATTGTTGAAGCGTACTTGCTTCACCATATATTTGAGGGTTATTTCTCATAAATTCATGTATGCGCCAACCGCTGTTCATAAACTGAGTGATTTGTGCATGATATTGCGGCTCCAATGCAATCAGGTTCTGAGCACTATTTAAAACACCCTTTCCAAATTCTTGAACATTACCCCAACCACGTCCCACAATATGATGAACCTGCATGCCGATTTGATTCATCGCCCTTGTCCACTCATTAACACGCCCTTGCGCCGCGTTTGCCACCGTCTGTCCATAAACCCACATACGCTGGCTCATGATTTCCGCAAAAGTACGAACATTCTGTAAAATAGACATGGCCTGTGGACCAGCGGCAGCTCCCAGACCCGTGGCCGTGCCTGTTGCATACGTGACTTCTTCTTTCGTCACCATGCCTGTCGGATCAGTGGCGTTTATAGGGTTATTCAAACAATATAAGTAGGCATGCAGCGTCATAGGCTCCTGATAATCCCCTTGCATTGGATCGCGGGACGTAAAGCGGAATAATACCGGGTCATATTCCCGCCGGAAGCAATGGTACATCTGCGGTTCATCGTCCCAAGCATAATTGGCAAAGCGATAGAGATTATCAATTGTTTCGGCGGTTTCGCTGCCGACAGGCAGACCCCACGGGTCGAAGGTGTAACAATTTACGACGTCGCCGGAAGAATCCACCACCTGGCGCACACTGCCCAATCGGTCATGCAGATAAAAGTTTCGGTCGCCTTCCATATCCCCATCATGCTGCATGATAACCTGACCGTTGGCATGGATATACGTTTTGAGAATAGCATTGCTGTTATCCGCATCCAGCACCAAAAGAATTACCGGGAACTCTCCCGAAGCATCCACAATGTATTTATGGTGATAATCGCTGACATCGGACCAGACGCGCTCTTTGGCGATTCTGGCCCCATCGGGCGTATATTTCGCCGTCATGTAGTCTCCGGCGCTGCCTGCCTGGGCCTGGCGCAAACGGCCATCGTCGTCATATTCCAGATAGAAATTGGCCGGAGTGGCGGCCAGTTGGCTGGTCTGCCTGCCGTTGTCATCCCAAGCGACACTGTTGGTTCCATCACCGGTCACCAGATCGCCGGTAAAGCTGTAATTCGTCGTGACATCGCCCGTTCCATCATCAAACATCATGGCCAGCACATTGCCCGCATCATCGTAACCGGGGGTAAACTCGATATATGACATCGGCGGCACATTATTGGTCTTGGCGTAATCCAGCCGCGACAATCGGTCATAGGTGTAAGAGAGGGTATGGGTAATGGTGTTGCTGTCGGTCTTGGTCAGGGTTTCACTGGCCGAGACCAATCGCCCTAAACCGTCAATATCGCCGGAAGCATCCGCATCGAAGCTGAAGGTCGAGCCGCCGGTGGTGCTAAAGCCGGTTAGGAGGTTGTCACGGTTGTAACTGTAGGAGATATCCATCGTCGAACCGAAGATATCACCGGTCAGATAATACGATAACGCCTCCCGGTTGCCGTTATCATCATAGCCCAGACTCGCTACGAAGCCTCCCAGTCCCAATTCCGGCTCGAAGACATGGGCCAGTCGCCCGGCCGTATCATAGACATAATCCACGCCATAAAGCACATTATTGGGATCGCCCGGCGCGGACACGCTGACCATCCCTTTTTGCCCATCCCCGCGCCAGGTATAGTTTATGGTGTAGCCATCCTGCTCCGTCACATGGATAAGCCGATTGAGCGGATCGTAGTCGTAAGTGATCTGGTTTGCCCAAACCCCGCTGCCGCCGATATTGTCCGTAGCGTTGCGGCCATTGTTGATAACGATAAAAGCGAGAATGAAAATTAGAATCCGCATAATCACGTTTAATAATTATAGAGGGATCTATCAGAGGTTACTGGCATAATTGGAAGAAATTTTTCGCCATGATGGAAACCAATTCCAGTTAATCCAGAAACTTTGTTTTTCAGCAAAATCTTTAATAATCCTCTTGATACGATCAAATGATGCGAGCGATAGAAATAATGCTCATCTCCTATGCGCACGCCTTGTACAGCCACAATATCGTAATTACCAATTTCTTTACGTGTTATATGACGACCACTAAACATATATGTGAATATGATAGCATGTCGCTCGCAGTAGGTCGATTTATTTATCTGTATAAAATCTGCATCGTCAGTTGCGCCATGTATTGGTCTTGCCAGAAAAGGTGCCTCAGGAGAATTATCTTTCTTCCTTTCGCTTCCAAATAAAAAACATGGCTCATAGGACAATCCTTTAATTCCACTTTCTTGCAACAATTGTTTTGTTGCAGCAGACACAAGGATTTCTGGTTCTTGTCCCCAGGCCCGTCCAATCACCGCAAGACCAAGTCTTCTGGCTAAATCACGAGAAACATTAACAGGCATAATCAGTCGGGAACCTACGGGACAGGCTTCGTAGTCACAGGTCGGAGGAGTGATCTCCACGTGAAGATGCCGGTTTAGTTGAATCCCACGCAATATTATCAGAAAGTAATCATAATTATCAATTTCGTCTTTCTGAATTTCCAAATGGTGACTTTTTTTGAATCGATGTAACTTGCCGATATCAAATAAATCATCTAGGTATGCAACTATTTCCTTTTTTCGAGCATCTACTGTAACATATATTATATTCGGACCTCGTATGAATTCGTTGGTAATAGATTCTGGCAACGTTTCTAATATTTCTGCCAAGATATATGGAGAACAAAAAGGTATATAGCTGATAGTTTCATATCGCATAACACTATTCCTTTCCTTACTATACGCGATCAAGTTACTTATAGCCCATACATCTTGGGATCGAAGCTTGTCAAATTTCCATTGGTGGCGAGATGCATCAAAATAGATGCGCTCCATCGCCACTGATCTGCAAATGACAAGCCACTAATGTATTGCTGCAAAGTCCCCTGTGTTATTCCCATTTCCTTCATAAATGTATGTACGCGCCAACCGCTATTCATAAAGCTTGTTATCTGGCCATGCCATCCTTTATCAATGGCAATCAAGTTTTCCGCGCTATTAATGATCTCGCTGCCAAACCGCTGAACATTGCCCCAGCCCTTGCCGACGATATGATGAATCTCCATACCAAGTCGGTTCATTGCCGTCGTCCAGCTACGAAGGCTTTGCGCGCCCCGGCTTGCGGCGGAAGTTATCGTCTGTCCATAGACCGCCGCACGCTGGTTCAACATGTCCACAAATGCACGGGCATTTTGCAATATGGACATGGCCTGAGGACCGGCGGCAGCGCCTAAACTTGTAGCCGTACCTGTCGCCACCACGGTTTCCTCTTTCGTCACCATGCCCGTCGGATCAGTGGCGTTTATAGGATTATTCAAACAATATAAGTAGGCATGCAGCGTCATCGGCTCCTGGAAATCACCCATCACCGGATCTCTACCCGTAAACCGCGCCAGCAGAGGATCATACCACCGGGTGTTGCAGAAATATTGGCCGACCACCGGCTCCCAATAGTATCCGGCGAAGCGGTAAGGACTTGCCAAGTTTTCCGACACTTCACCGGAAATAGCATTGCCGAACGGGTCGTAAGTGTAATGATTTACCACCGTGCCGGAAGAATTAATCAACTCACAGACACTGCCCAGACGATCATGCAGATAGAAATATCGGTCATCCTCCATATCACCGTCATGCTGCATGAGGATTTGGCCGTTGGCGTGGATGAAAGTTTTCACAATCTGGCTGTTGGATGGGTCAATCTCCAGCAATACAACCGGATAATCGCCGGTTGCATCCACGATCAGCTTGCGCGTGGTGGTCGTTGAGTTAATGACCGTCTGCCGCCAAATTCTTACGCCGTCGGGGGTGTATTTCGCCGCCTGTGAATCCGCTCCTAATGTGGCGCTTTGCAACCGCCGGTCCCAGTTCCAGACATAAGTGGCGCTCAGCCCGGCGGTAAGATTGCCATTATCGTTCCACGTCAGGTTATTGCCGCCGAGGCCGGTCATCAGGTCGCCGGTATAACCAAAGGATGTTCCCTGCCCCAGAATCGTCCGGGAATCGAGATTACCATCCATGAGATAATCATAGCTGCCGGTCCACGTTGTGCCGCCAATGTTGCTCATACTGGCCGACAGCAATTCGCTCCGCCGGTCATAACCATAACTTAGTACATGGCTGGCCGTCGCGCCACCTACTTTGGTGATAGTCTCCGTTCCCGAGACCAATCGCCCTAAACCGTCAATATCGCCGGAAGCATCCGCATCGAAGCTGAAGGTCGAGCCGCCGGTGGTGCTAAAGCCGGTTAGGAGGTTGTCACGGTTGTAACTGTAGGAGATATCCATCGTCGAACCGAAGATATCACCGGTCAGATAATACGATAACGCCTCCCGGTTGCCGTTATCATCATAGCCCAGACTCGCTACGAAGCCTCCCAGTCCCAATTCCGGCTCGAAGACATGGGCCAGTCGCCCGGCCGTATCATAGACATAATCCACGCCATAAAGCACATTATTGGGATCGCCCGGCGCGGACACGCTGACCATCCCTTTTTGTCCATCCCCGCGCCAGTTATAGCTCAGGGTATAGCCATCCTGCTCCGTCACCCTGCTTACGCGATTAAGCACATCATATTCATAGGCGATTGTATTAACCCAAATCCCGCTGCCGCCGATATTGTCCGTAGCGTTCCTGCCATCCTCAACCAGTATCCTGCGGCCAAAGCCATCATAACTATGGGTCACTGTTCCATTATCGGGATACGTGGTTTCCCGCAGGCGGCCAAAACCATCATAGGTATATTCAATCCAGTCCTTCTGGCTCTGAGCATCCCAGACGGCCTTTTGCCACAGGCTGCCATCGCCGTAATAAAGCATTTCCTCATAGTCGCCCGAAGGATACAGAACCTTCGTCAATCGCCCAAAGGCATCCAGGGCTCGCCAGGTGTCCTTGTCCTCGGCGTCGGTAATGCGGACATGATAGGCATTGCCAGACCCAAACCCAGTGTCGGAATAATTGTAATCCGTCACGGCCACATTGACGCCGTCAATATCTTCGCTTACTTGCTTGATGCGGCTGCGATCATCGTAGTCGAACTCGGTATAGGCCAGAACGGTCGAGCCATCATAATCATAATCCGTAACGCTAAAGATGGAGTTGTCATCGTTATAAACCGTTACTTTCCTCGGTGTGGCGTTGCCGATGGTGGTGTCCACTACCGCCGCGAAATACTCAGTCGTTTGCCGATTGGCCCGGTCGTAGGCGGTGTAAATCCAGTTGCCTTCCGGGTCAACGATCTTCGTGCGGTTGCCCACTGAATCATAGATCATAGTCGTGGTCATCGCCAGATTTGCTGGATCGACAACTCGCTCGGTCACTCGCCCGAAAAGGTCATAATCATAGGTGGTATGGCGTTCCAGGTTATAGCCGTAGAGTTTTTCCTCGGCGACCTTATCCAGGCCATTATAGTCCCGCATCAGCCGCCGCAGGATAGCGACCTCATCGTCATCGTACCAGACCGTATCCGTCCCCCGGCCCAGAGCATCATAAGCATAGGTGCTCAGCCAGTCCTTGCCGCTGACGATATCTTCACGGAATTGGGCTACTTTCAGGCCGCGATCATCATAGTCATTATCCACCGTGGCGATGGTGATATAGCTGGAAGCACCGCTGTCCCACTCTTTTATCGTCTGCACGTCCGGCAGGTTGTTGAGGGTATAGGTGGTTTGCACTACGCCGCCAATGGTTGCGCCGATATCGGTTTTCTTCTCCCAGGTGCGGTTGCCCTTGCGGTCATAACCATAACTCGTATCCGTCCATGCGGTTAACGCCGTATAGCGGCTCACGATGAAACTGCCGTCGGCAATAGTCAAAGCGCAAGGGTCATCATAGGTTCTTACCCGGTAAAGCCGACCATTGTTATCGTAATCATGGAGCGTCACCCCGCCGGGGGCATTGGCTTCCAGCACCTTCTGCCCGAGGGCATCATAAAGATAACGCCCCACGGCCTCCTCATAACCCTCCGGGCCGACACGCACCCACTGGGGATAGCCGTAAGCATCGTATTGGTATTCCGTGCGGTGGTTGGCTGGATCGACCTTTTCGCTGACCTGTCCGTTGGCATGGTATTTATAACTGGTGACGGCAAAGTCATTGGGGTCTTCGGCCAGCAGGACTTTTTCCTGAACGAGGTATTTGTTGTTTTCCGGGTTCACCGTGTCAATGGACCCATCGGCCAGACCATAGACATAGACCGTCTGCACTTTCTGGCCGCTGCGATTGGTCTGCTGCCAAGAGGACTGGCTCAAGGGCATATCATATGCCGAATGCCAGGTATAGTCCGTATAGACCGGCTGGTCGGCATCATCATCCACCCGCTGGCAGGTCAGATTGCCCAGGGAATTGTAGCTTAAATAGGTGCTTTTTCCCCTGCCGTCGAAGAATTCATGGATTTCCGTCGGCGCTAATGGATTTTGGGCATCCGTATAGGCGTATGTTGAGTTTTTCACCGCGCAGTCATCATTAACCCAAACCAGATGTTCCAGCAAAGCACCCTTATAGCTTTGCAGCAGTGAAGAAGCCTGATACGCGGTGCTTTCAATGGTACGCAAGTCAAACACATCGGGGTTATTGGGATCGTGGCGGTAGTATTGATAGCCGTACCCCGTGGCCAGATAGTTTTCCTCCTCGACAAAGTCCAACCGCACATTCACCCGGCCCAGGCCATCGTAATCAATGAGGATCTGGTTGGGATCATCAGAGATGTTCATCCCGTTGGGATCATCGGCATAGGCGATGCCCCACAGGTTCCTACCCGCATCGTAGCTGTAGGTGGTAATGGCGGACACCATGTTCGGGTCGGTCTGCCAGTCGCCGCCGGCGTCCACGCCGGTATTGTAATGCCGCACCCGGTAATAAGAGGTATCTCCGGGCGTCCATTCGTATTTAACCACGCGCAGCGGGTTATTGTAATCCGTGCCCACGACCAGCCGGACTTCATCGTAGCGGTCATCGTCATCATAATCATAGTATTTGATATGGCGGGCGGCAGCACCGGAGCCATAACTGATTTCCTCGACGGCGGTTTTATTCGCCGTCCAGCTATAACTGAGGGTGTTGCCATACAAGTCCGCCCGGCTGGTGACAACAGAAGCCACCTGACCAAACAGGTTGCCGGTATAGTTCACCGGGTTATAAGGAATATGCAGCGTGCCACTGTCGAACTCCATGTGTTCGCCGTTGCGGGTATAGAGGATATATTGCATCCGCTCGATTTCCTGATCGATATAGTCATCCACCTGCACCGTGCGGACGATATAATCTTCGCTTCCATCTTCCGGGTAAGGATGATATTTCGCCTCGCCCCAGTAACCTTCCCCGTAAGAACCTTCGGTATGGCGGAACATCTTCCGGCCGCCGTCAGGATAGGTTACATAAATCATCCCAAAGGCGATCATCTCTTCATCCCATGAAGGGTAGTTTTCCCAAAAGCCTTCCGTCTCCCGCTCAAAGTAATAGCTGCTGTCTTCTACGAGGGTCAGTTGGTTATTGTCGGTCCAGCCGTTACGGTAGGGCTGGTTATAAAACCGGCGGTTGTTGTTGAAGCTGCGTTTCAACTCAAACGGGAACTTGCCCGGCCATGGGATGGATATATCCGGCTCTTCGCTATGATAAAAGGTGTTACCCTTGAGGTCGCCGGTAACGGGATAGTAAGCCGGTCCCTCATAAATCTTCATGTTTTCAATATAAACTTCCTTGAAAACGATATTGAACCAGCCATCGGGCAGTCCTTCGGGATAACCCAGGTCATTGAACCGCACCAGACCCAGGTAATAGGTTCCATTGGGAATGACGCCGGTATCCCAATAGGCCAGCAGGCCGTCCGTAACCTTAAGTTGAGCGCCGCCGTCGAACTTGACCCAGTTTTCAATATCCCCCGCATCCACATCCGCCGGGCAGAAATACACATCATAGTAGCCGAAATTCTCCGCCCACATCGTCCCTTTGAGCGGCAAGCGGCCCTGCAAGTCCAGTTCATCATCACAGGCGCAGGGCTGGGCGATTTCATTGATCCAGTCGCCGCTAGCGAAGTCACTGACGGAAACTCGGTTCACCACACCCCAATCCTCCGTCGTGGTGTCGAAACGAATATCGGTCAAAACCTCATAATCCGTGTCGAAGTCGGCTTCCATGACTATATTGGGATCACCCACACCCGCCCAAGAGACTTCATAGGTGTCGCTGGCGAAATCCAGTTTGAAGGTCAGGTCCAGCCAAACATCATCATAATTGTAGGTATAGCCAAAATAGGTCCAGCTATAATCGTAATCATAACCGTAAAAGGTGCTGCTGGCGACATAGCTGCCGTTATCGAGAACGTGGATATAGCCGCTGTCATCGAATAACACGGCGGCGATAGCGTCATCCCCATTCATCACCTTGACTTCCATGTTGATCGCGGGAATCAGGTGAACCCGAACATAACTATGGTCGGTCCCCTGATCATCAAAAGACTTGCTGACCGTGGAGGCTATGGCGATGGCGGCGAATTGATAAGGAGCTCCAAACGTGCTCATACCGGGAATTTCAACCGCGGCCAGCCACTTCCAAATCTGCGTAACGCCCTGCTCGACGTTCCAGCCCATCTGGAAATCCAAAGACAATGGCGTCTGGGAAGTGGTATAGTAACCCTGGTATTCCTCGAACGAAGTCAGGTAAGGCAGGCTGTCGCTGTAGTGGTCCTCACATTCCGGATCCGTCAGCCAGTAGGCGCCCATCAGGGCCAGATCGTCGGCATCGACCTGCCCGCTCCAGTCGAAATCGCCGGGAACGCCGTATCCCGTTTCCAGCCAGTTGCCGGCCAGTTGGGCCAGGTCGATGAGATTCACGAAATCATCACCGTCGATATCCGGGCAATATTGCGGCGTCGCCCCGGCCGCCTGCGGCTCCCGATCAAAGGAGTGCAGGTATTCATAAGCCGTGCTGTCGGGAGCAATGCGGATGGTGGGAAACCCTTCCGGCAAGCCTGATAGGTCATCCGGCGGGATTGGCTTCCATGTTTTGAAGTCGCCTTTATACGGCGGCTTAGTCCACTCGGTTTCCCCGAAAGTCATCATCGACAAAAGGGCAACCACTAACCATCCCAAAAGAAATTGCTTACGCGACATGGCTCGTCTCCTGAACAATTTGACGCCGACGTCCCAATGATTCCCGTTTTCGGCTCCACTGCCGAAAACCTAACGATGTCAAATCCGGCGAAATTTCCCTATTCGCCGAATATACTTTATCGTAAACGGCAAAGAATACCAATAGAAAATAAACGTTCTTATGCCATATCCAAACCTTGAAAAGGCGATTCCGCCCGACTCCGCCCACGGCAACCCGAAGGATGCACCCCGGCCGGGTCGGGCGAAACACACCTAAACTCATGCCGCAGGCATTTTTAACCGTCATAAGGGCGGGAACATACAGCCGGATAAATGAATGCCTGCAGCAATACAATCAATAGTTGCTTGCTAAATTTTCAGTTCGTGGGTTATCCTTTAATCTTGTGTTGCCTATATTATATCCTGTTCTTTATAACCCGGCGATAACAAAAAGCACCGCCGCAATTACGTACAACCTAGGCCTACGACAGCCCGCAGAGAACGTAAAAGACGACGGTGCTTTCAATTGACAGGGATATGAGTGATACACCACAGCTAAATAAGCTGCGGTGCTTCCTGTAAAAGAAAGCACCGAGCCTTCCAAACGTCTCTGCTTATATTCATAGCTTTTATGCCATGAAATCGTAGTTTAGATCGAAACGCTTGAAAACCCGATGGTTTCAATAAACAATTAAAATATTGGCTTGTTTACTTCCAATAAAACCTTCTTTCAAAAAAGTAATTCCCATCTTGTTGAACGAGATAACATGGTAACGATACTAAACATTTTCGCAAGCTTAAAATTTGAAAATTATAAAAATATTTTGCTGATCCCCCAACATCTTCATTTTTCATCCTAAAAACAGGAATAAAAGCATTTCCTTTTCATATTTTGGCGTGCCAATTGAAAGATGACAATCCTGTGTGGTTATCGGAACTCATTGCAGGTAAAGGGGTTATTCCTATAAGCTTATGGAAGAAACTATTACAGGATGGCAAGCTAATCCGCTCAGGGTGAAAGGCAAATCCTTAAAGAAAGGTATCCATTTCCTTGAAGGATCGACGCCAACTCCTGTAAGGATTCGGTCCGGGAGGTTCAAGGTTGGCTATCGGACCCTCTAAGGAACAGCGACAGATCCGCTAAGGATTTGTTTCTCTCCCTATAAGGATTAGCGCCGGATCCTATAAGGATTTGGATTTTTTCCTCTAAGGATCAGCGGCGAATCCTCTAAGGATTTGAATTTTTTCCAATAAGGATTCGGCCGTTTTCCTCTAAGGGTTTGACTTTTTTCCAATAAGGATTCGCCCCATTCTCCTATAAGGGTTTGGCGCTGGGATGATAGGGAAATGCATCATTTCTATGGCATCTATAAAGCACATATATACCGTGGCTGCCGGAGTAAAGTCCGATATTGCCATGAAAATAATTAAAAATCGAATTTTGACAACCTTTTATAAGTAATTCGTGCCATAATCGCAAAACGCGTTTTCAGCATTAAAATTCGAGTTCTATGGCTCATGCGGAAAAATTCATACCTTATTAATATGGCAAAAAAGGAACGCGATATACCTTATTAAGCTCTTGCCATAAATTATTCAAATAATTTTATTTTTTTCTGAAGTTGCATTTTCGCCGCGTCGATACACTTACCAACGGGGCAGGCTCGATTGGGGCGGCCTCCGATGAAAGAACGTTCTTCATGATAGTTTGACGTTTCAGGCTCA
>CAZOCV010000109.1:10365-12000 GCA_964578395.1 uncultured Pirellulales bacterium | reverse complement strand
TTCGGTCATGCCGGACCCGCAGGGGTTGGGGCGGGCGGCCCATGGGGCGGCGGACGAACCTATCGCTGGAGTTCCGGTCCCGGCGGGCAGGGAATCAATATCAATTTTGAGGACCTTTTCGGCGGCGGCGGGGGTTCAGTGGGCGGATTCGGCGATTTATTTGAGCAGTTACGCGGCGGACAAGCGGGCATGGGCGGCAGACGACGCCACCGCGCACCCGCCCGCGGGGAAGATATTGAGCATCATATCCAAATCAGCTTCCACGAAGCGGTTCACGGCACCCAGCGGGACATCGTGCTTACCGGCGCGGATGAAGAAGGCGGCGAAAAACGCCAGCGCATTAGCGTGAAAATACCGGCCGGCATTGATAATGGCGGGCGAATTCGCGTGCGCGGCAAAGGCCAACCCGGCGAGGGAGGCGAACCGGGCGACCTTATCCTTCACGTGGACGTCGAGCCGCACCCCTGGTTCGACCGCGACGGGGAAGACCTGTTTCTGGAAGTGCCCGTTACGCTAAGCGAAGCAACACTGGGCGCGAAAATCGAAGTACCCACGCTGGACGGCGCTACGACCGTAACCATTCCCGCCGGCAGCAGCAGCGGCCGCAAGCTGCGCCTGCGCGGCAAAGGCTTGCGCACCCCGAAATCCACCGAACCGGGCGATATGTATCTGCGGCTGAAAATAGTCGTACCGAAAGACGTTGATGCCTCATCCCGACAACTGCTGGAACAATTCGCCCAGAAAAACCTGCAGGAGGATATTCGTGCGGCCTGGAAGTAAAACATTTGCATTTTGGCTGGTGGGCATAAGTGCGCTGATGTGCGCATGCGCGACGTCTTTGCCGGCGCAGACGGTTGAGGGCGAATCGGCGGAGGTAAGTTCGGCGAACGTTGAAGAGGAAACAGACGCAGCACCCTCTCTGCCGCCAAACGCGAAGATGAGTGACGAACAGCGTAAAATTGAAAAGGCCAAACTTTATGTCGGCATTGTCGGCCTGTTTTTAGGCGGATTTGTTATCATGGTGGCGATTATCACGCTGATGCGGTGGTGGCGGCGAAAACGGGAACAAGTCCAGTTAGGCAAAAAACAACCCGCTACGGAAGTCATTGACGCCTGGAGCATGCACAAACTGCCGGAGGACACGGAAAAAACCGATGACTTTTCCGCCAACTGACAATCCGGCCCTGCGGCGCTATCGGCTGGGGCGCTCGCTGCGCTTGAAATCGCGTGCCCAATTCGAGCGTGTCTTTGCCGCCCGACATAACATCAGCGATGGCCATCTGGTGGTTTACGCCGCACCCAATGACCTGGGCCGGCGGCGTGTCGGTCTGGCGGTAGGCAAACGCCTGGGCGGCGCCGTGGTGCGAAATCGTTACAAACGCACGCTGCGCGAGGCGTTTCGTCTTTCGCAGCACGATTTACCTGATGGCTTCGATTACGTGCTGATACCGCGTAAAGAACAAGCTCCGGCGGCGCATGTGTATGAACAATCGCTGCGCCATCTGGCGCACAAGCTGGCAAAGCGCATGGCATGATAAAAAAAGCACTCATAGGACTGGTGCGTTTTTATTCCCTGGCGATTTCGCCGTATCTGCCGCACGTGTGCCGTTTTCGGCCGACGTGCTCGCAATACGC
>CAZOCV010000109.1:0-10265 GCA_964578395.1 uncultured Pirellulales bacterium | reverse complement strand
GCAAAATCAGGCACATCCCGGCCGATGGTGCGTTGCTGGATAATGCTGCGTTTGGATTGATGGTGATGCACCAGCATATCATATTCGAGGGTACAGATGCACGCTTCCCGTTGTTCGTTAATGTAATCGAGCACACTGTGCATACTGGTGGATTTACCGGAACCCGTCTTGCCGGAAAAGATAATCAGGCCGGCATCCTCCAGGGCTGCGTCCAACATCGCCTGCGGGATGCGGCACTGGCTATGATTGGGAATCACGGGGGGCAGGAAGAGAAAATTGATGGCCAGCCCGCCGGCCACACGCGAAATATTGACATTACATTCCACCTCGCCCGGCAGGTTATAAATACCGGTAAGTTTGGCCGTCTCCACACCTAGCGTATCGATCCTTTCCTGAGGAAACAGTATCGCTGCTATCGCCGCCATTTGTTCCGGTGAAAAAACCTGATGCTCAGAGCGCTCTAAGGTATTGGTAATGCGAAACACCGGCGGTTCATCGGGAAGCAGATAAACCACACCGGCCTTTTTGTCGAAGGCTTCCTGTAACAGATTGTCCAATAATTCTTTGGCGTTGGTTTTCATAATTTGCTCCTTGCGGGTTATTTATCCCGGCATGATTGATGGTAACTGATAAGGATGTTGCGCAGGCGGTTGCGGACATCGTGCAGCCGCCGTTTGACGCTGCCTTCAGGAATATTCAGGCACACGGCGACGTCGCGGCATTTCATGTTATCGAAATAAAACAATTTTGCGGTTTTTTGCAAGTCGGCCGGGAGTTGTCTTAACGCCTGCCGGACAATCCGGCGCAATTCCTGATGTTCCAGATTTACTAATGGCGGCGACGGCTCCAGTCGACTCTTTTCATCGAGCGTTGGTATGCGCCGCGTTTTACTTATATGCAGCGCATGGCGGCGGACAATTTGCCGCAGCCACGCCACGAACGCAGTGGGGTGCTGCAACTGATCCAGCCGCTGAAACACCGTCAAAAACGCTTCCTGTACTACATCCTCGGCGAGAGTGCGGTCCCGGGTGAGGCTTTCAGCCAACACCAGCGCCTGTGCCTGATAACGCTCCACCAGCAGGCCAAACGCCTGCAGGTCGCCCCGGCGACAATCAGTAAGGATGTCTTGCAGTTGTTGAACCATTCGCGCCGCTTTCTACCTATATAGAGGATAGTTCTGCAAAAATGGTTCGCAAAAAATGGGAAATAGCAAGAAATTTTCTAGCACAGGCCAAACCATTAAGGCTATGGCGCTCGTGCCGGCAGGATACATTCGATACACGGCGGGCACGGCCCGCCCTACGGGATACGGGGGACGGAACCGTCGGCGAGGCGGTGGAGCAGTTCACCGGCGTGGTGGACGACCAGGACGCCTTCGGCTTCGCGGCCTTCGTAATCGGCGATATTGATATCGGCGGGGTTCATGTAGCCGAGGTTCACCTTTTCGCAGCGCTGGCGCGGGATACCGGTCGCCAGGACGACATTGACGCGGGGCTTTTCCACGCCATTTTCAAATGTGCCGATGCCCCTGACGTGAGTGGAATGGGCCAAAATGCCGCGCGGCAAGCCGGCGAACTTATCCATCCGCTTGAGGAAATAATCACGGGTGTGGTAGCCGATTTTATCGATGATCTTGCCGTGGGTGTAGCTGATTTCGGTGATGTGCGGGGCGTAGATAATCACCGTGCCGCCATCGGCGGCAATGGGTTCGAGCTTGTACATGACCTTGCCGGCGGTCCAAATGTCGTCGTACATCTCCGGGGCCAGGCCGAGGATGGTATGATAGGGTTTATCCTTATAAACGATATGCACCTTGTCGGACATGTCGGCGGCCTTTTCCCACGCTTCGAGTACGTCGCCCAGATAGAGGCCCTTGAGTTTGCCTTCGACGGCCACCACCGCCAGCAGCTTGCGCGGCATATTAATGAGCGACGCCGCCTTCTCCACCACGCGGCGTGTGGCCGTCCACTTGCTGCCGTTAATCAGCGGGTTGGTGATCACCGCGCCGAGCCAGTGGAAAAAATGGATAATCTCGTCGCCGGCGATGCCGGGGAATAAATACTTATGCCCGCCGGAAAAACCCACCACCTCGTGCGGGAACACCGGGCCGAGAATGAAAAATTCATCATAATCGAAAATCAGTTTATTGAGCCGGACGTCCACCTCTTCGGCGAACAAGCCTTCGCTCAGGGCGCTGATATCTTCGGCGCTGATTTTACCCAGCGACGTAAAGGTTTCGGGCTTGTCCCATTCGTGGTTGAAAAATTTCACCTTGGCAAACTTGCCGTTACGCTCATTAACAGCAATGTCCAGACGTTTGCAGATTTGCGCCTCGCTCATGGGTTGATGCGTCCCCAGCGCCACCAGCACATCCAGCGCAGCGGCCTCCTGCCCGATACAATCAAAGACCATGTTGAACACTTCGCCAATCGGGCCGGAGCGCGTCTGGTCCGGCACAATCAGCAGCAGCCGCTTGCCGCGCACGTCATACCTGGTGAAAAACTCCTGCACGGTTTTTACCATCTGTTCGTGACTGATCGTTCCGCTTTGATGTTCCGCACAAACCAGCATGTTCTGTCCCTTTATCAGCGCCGTATCGGCGGCGCCGGCAAACAACCGATTATTTCGTTGCTGTTACGGAAGGGCATGCGTTGGGAGTTCAGCCTTCAGGCTGGCCGTTTTTCGCACTCAAACGCCGTTTTCGATAAGGCCAAGCTGAAGCTTGAACTCCAAACGGTCTTTCTGTAACAGATACATATTCCTTTTACACACCGCTGAAGGCGCTGAAGCCGCCGTCCACAGGAACAACGATGCCTGTAACGAAACGGGCGGCGTCGCTGATGAGCCAGATTAATGCGCCCACCAGATCGTCGGGCACGCCGAAACGGCCCATGGGCGTATGGTTAATAATCGTCTGGCCGCGCGGCGTGAGGTCCTTGCCGTTTTCCTGCATGAGCAGGAATTGATTCTGCTGCGTCAGGAAAAATCCCGGCGCGATGGCGTTTACGCGGATGTTGGTCGAATGCCGCTGGGCCATATAGGTCGCCAGCCACTGGGTAAAGTTGCTGACGGCGGCCTTGGCGGCGGAATAACCCGCGATGTTCGTCAGCGGCCGAAAAGCGTTCATGGAGGAAATATTGATAATCACGCCGGAACCCTGCCGGGCCATAACCTTGCCGAATACCTGGCTGGGCAAAATCGTGCCCAGGCAGTTGAGGTCAAACACGGCGCGAAACGCTTCGCCGGGCAGATCGAAAAACTCCGTCGGCGGAGCGCAGGTGGCTTCCTTTTTGTTCCCGCCGGCGCCGTTGATCAGCACGTCGATGCCGCCGAGCGTCTCCTGAGCGCAATTAAGCGCTTCTTCAATCTGCTTCTTGTCCAGCACGCTCGCCTGCACCGGTATCGCCAGGCCGCCTTCGGCTTCTATCGCCTTGCATACCTCATGGGCGCGGATGACATCATAATCGACGATGCAGATTTTCGCCCCTTCGCGCGCCAGAGCTTTGGCCATTTCGCCGCATAATATCCCCGCCCCGCCGGTTATGACCACCCGTTTGTCCTTGATGCAGAATAGTTTACTCATCATTCACCTTTTTTAATGTAGCCACTGATTGCACAGATTAACACTGATTTAACCAAAATACATAACTGTATGATTTTGAATCATGAGATCAACATCATTATTCAAAAAACAATCAGTGAATCTCCGTGTAATCTGCGGCAAAATAATAAATATTCGCCTAATATTTGTTATCAGCCTAAAAATAACGGCACCATATGCCGTGTGTAAATGTTCTCCGTCACCTGCGCGGCGATAACGGTCTCATGCGCTTCCAGCGCCTTAAGGTAGCGCCGGCCCATCTGCGCCGCCACCTTGTAGCCCACATGCAGCAACTGGCGGAAGTGCGGATTGAAATCCCGGCATTTCTGTTCATGCCGCAGCGTGCGCGCAAACCGCGGACCATCCCAGGTTTTTACTTCCTTCGGGTCGGGTAATTGCGTTTTATCAATATCGATAACCGTCGCATACGGCCCGCACAACTCATCGAATCGTACCAGTGCCGCGGCATAAACGTCCTGCGCAATCACCAGCCCATCGCCGCCCGCTTCCGCCAGCCCGACTAATTCCTCCAGCCAGGTTGTTCCGGCGGTTTTCAAATGCACGCCGGCGTTATGCCTGGCCATCGCGCGCCGAATAAAAGGATAGAGCGAAAACTTGTCGCTGCCCGAATGCACGCTTAACTTGAGATTCGCCGGCAAACCGAATTCCTTCACCGCCCAGCGAATCACGGCCATATCCTGATCGAACTCCCGCCCGAATTGCTGCGGATCGCCCACATAATCCACTCCCTTGTTAAACCGGCCGGTGAATTTGGGCGCTATCGTCTGGGCGGGAATTTTCTCATCCGCGATGGCCGCGAGAATCACCAGCATCTCCACCGGCGTCTGGGGCGCATCCGTCTCATCCATCGACACTTCCGTAATGAACGTCCCTTCCCCTTTGGCGGCGGCAATATGACGATAAATGGCCCCGGCTTCCTTTACCCCGCCGAGATACTTTTCGGCAATCGCCCGTAATTGCGGCGCGGTAATGGAGAGGGGTTGGTCCATGTTATCTATGGCCAGTTTACCGGTCAGACGGCCATATTTTTTGACAAAAGCGTCGATATCCCCGGCCGAGGTTTTTTTCCCGATAAAATCCGCCACATCCAGGGTGAAAAAATCACTGGCGTCCAGAAACAAATCCACATTTTTCAGGCCGATGTGGTCGGCATCCACATGATACGGCCCCTGATAATTCAACGCCTTGACCGCCGCGGCAGCGCAGTGCCGCACGGACATCGGCTCGGTGCCGATAATGGTATGTTCCCGATGTGATTTATTCCACACGGGAGTAATCATCACACCTTTTTCCGCGGCCATTATCATCGCCCGCAACTGGGCCTTGCCCTGATGGCCAAAACGGTCGCCCACACCCATTGAATATTTACCCAATGTCAACATGCTATATCCTTATAATTATTCGGGCAATCCTGCCTTTTCCGCTTTCGTGAACACCTTACGCATACCAGCCATGCAAAATCCCGTTTACAGCGCCAAAGATAGTCCGTATCTTACCGGAAGATAACGCCGTACGCTTCACGTTTCAGACGCCGGCATTAATAACGGTCGTCGGGCCGACTAATCGGGCGGCGATAGCTTTGGAAAATAACGGTATGTCCTGTTCTTTGAAAAATAATTGCTCGCGTCCTGAGTAATTTCATAGAAAAATATATCATGCAATTTCTATAAATGCAAAGAAAAATCGGTTTTGTCATAACCTTTTTATAGATAATAAGTTATAGGCTTTTCCCGTTTTATGCCGGCAACTTGAGCAAAAAACTGCCTCACCAGGGAGTAAAATGTGACGATGATAAAAGGCGAGTTAATTCAGAATATTATTATGTCAGAAGGCACACTGGATTCACGTTCCGCCGGCCAGCGTAATGAACGGCTCGTGTTGAGTTTGCTACGAACCCACGGTGAACTTAGCCAGGCGCAACTTTGCCGTTTGGCTAATTTTAACAGTTCCACCGCCAGTTACATCACCGGCCGGCTGCGCGAAAAGGGTTTGATTAACGAGCGACCGGGCAGCAGTTCCAAACGCGGGGCCAAACCCACCATCGTCAGTATAAACTCCCAGGGATGCTATATCGTCGCCGTCGAAATCAACACCAGTCGTGTCCGCGTCGGTTTGTTTGATTTTCTCGGTCAACTTCTCCAAAGCGACTCTCCGGCCACCGGCGGAAAAATCACCCCGGCGGACATTATCGCCCTCACTCATCAGACGGTAACGCATTTGCTGCAAAGTCGAAATATATTGCCCGATAAACTCCTCGGACTGGGCGTGACCATCAGCGGTACGGTCGCACCTAACGGAACGGTTAAACTATCCAGCCCGATGGGATGGAAAAATGTGCCTCTCCGCGACATGCTTCAGCAGCATTTTGAAACACCCGTCAGCGTCACCGGCACACGAGTGCGGCTGCTGGCGGAAATTGACCTGCATCATGATAACCATTTTCGCAATGTGCTCTATCTCAACGTGGCCAACGGCGTCGGCGGCAGTGTTCTCATCGACGGCTACCTGCCTCACGGCGCGACAGATCGCATGGCGGAACTGGGCCACGTGGTCGTCGAACCGGGCGGTCCCCAGTGCGGCTGCGGACAGCATGGCTGTCTGGAAGCTCTGGTGTCCGGCCCGGCCCTGGCGCGGCAAATTCGCCGTGATATCGCGGAGGGTGCTGCCAAGGTTTTGTCCGGACAGATTAATTCTGATGATGTCCCCGAGCAAGTCGTGGAAAAATGGGGCCAGGCCCTGAACCAGGGCGACGAATACGCCCGTCACTTAGCCGATACCGCCACTGACTATCTCAGCCGCATGGCCGTCATCGCCATCAACTTTTACGATCCCGAAACGGTTTTACTCGGCGGCTACGTTTGCCAAAATTGTCTTGACCTCCTCATCCAACGCATCCGCGAACGTATGAACGCCGAAGTTTATGACAATGCCGCACGTGATATTATTATTTCCGGCGCTGCGGCCGGTGACGACGCCCTTATCAAAGGCGTCGCCATAGCCGTCCTCCACCAGGCCATGAAAATCTAAACCGTTCTTTGTGGAATGCGCTGAAGTGTCGCGGGCATCCTGCCCGCGGAATTATCTGCCGCGGTCGGTTGGCCGTACTGGAACAAACGCGAGCAGTCCGCCTGAGGCGGACGCGTCACTTTTCATACAGGTTCTAATACTACCCGATAATCAGCCGGGCAATATCACTGCGGGTCACGTAAAGTACGAATACCAACAACAGCGCCAACCCGGCATAGGTAATATACTCCTGCACTTTTACCGGCACCGGTGAACCTTTGATCTTCTCGATCATCAGCATCACCACATAACCGCCGTCCAGCACCGGCAATGGTAAAAAATTAAATACGGCCACACACACACTGATAATCGCCATAAAATAGAAAAAGAAGCTGAAGGTGCGCTGGCTGGCGATGGAGTAACTTACCGATAAAATTCCCACCGGGCCGCTGGCGGCGGTGGCGGACACCTGCCGGGTCAACATGCCGCGTATAAACGCATAGGTTTGCGCCACGTTGCCCGCGGTACATTCGTATCCCCAGGCCAGGGCATCCAGCAAATTATCGCCCTTGATGGTTCGCTGCAGGTTCAGCAGCTGCAAATTATATTTATTTTGCCAATCCGGATCCCAGGCCATGGCGCTGGTCCACTTGATCTCGTGGGGAACTTTGATCGTGAGTTTATGTTCCCCGTCCTCTGTGCGATATACCCATTCCACCTCGCCGCCCCGGTGATCGCGCAGCGCCGTGAAAATATCTTCGTAATTTTCCACTGCCTGGGCGGCCACGGAAACCATCGTCGCCCCCGGCGGTATCGCCGGCGGCTCCATGTCTTTCATCGGCGCCACCGCTTTGGCCACCACCGCGTGCGCCAAATCCTGACCGGGCGCCACACCGATCATGGGACTTAAATATTGCTCGCGCTGCTTTTCATTCAGAAATAGCTGCTTTATTTGCCATAACCGCACTCGTTGGGGCGTTGCCGAAAGCGTTAATTCTTCCTGTTTATCATCTGCTATGCGCAAAACGCGAAATTCCAGCGGTTTGCCGTTGTGCTCAAGACACTGTTTGCGTAAATCCTCAAACGTAGGATTCTTCACACCTCCGACGGCCAGAAGGATATCGCCTTTTTTCAAGCCCGCTTTTTCCGCCGGACTTTTCTCCTGGACAGTCAACAGCTTCATTCGCGGCGTCAATCCAAAAACGTGGCCGTCAGAACTTAGCGAACTCAGCTTTAAGTTTACGTTAACCTTCACCACGTCCGGCGATTTTTCATTCTCCGCCAGCGTCAGCGAAATACTGCGGTCAGGCATCGAATCCACATCCGGATGAAGCACATCGAAAATCTGGTCATAACGGCTGACAGACTGATCGTTTATCGCCACAATCCGCCAGCCGGGCTTTAAGCCGTCCTTTGGCAGTTCCTGCGTGAATTCCTTTTTTGACACACCTTCAAGATCGTTGGCAATCTGCAGGCTAACCGGCGGAACGATGCCAAAGTAGCGCAATCCGTCCGGCCCTTTCTCTTCTCCCACCGTCACCGGCAGCGTCTGGGTGGTTCCGTCGGGATGACGTACATTAAATTGCCGCATCTGCCCGGGTTCCGTAAACGCCCCCGCGATTTTGACATCCATAAACGTAATGCGTGTTTTGCCGTCGATAGAAAGAATTTCATCGCCCGGCTGAATTCCGGCCTTCTGCGCCGGCGAGTCGTCCGCCACCAAACCCGCTACCGCCGGCGACAAATCGACGCCGTGGGCGAAAACCAGCATAAATACCAGCGCCCCGCAGATAATGTTCATAATGACGCCGGCGGAAATAACAAACATGCGCTGAAGCACCGTTTTGTTGACGAACGAACCGGGATCATCCGAGGGTTTATCGGCGGCGAGGTCTTCCTGCCCCATCATTTTTACATAACCGCCCAGAGGAATCAGGCTCAGACGATACTCCGTGCCGTCCGCCTGTTTGGCCGAGGGGTCATCCTTCTGTGAAAAATCCGGCAGGATGCGGGTATGCCACCGCCCCGCCGCACGGGTCAGACCGATAAACACCGGCCCGAAACCCAGTGAAAACGCCTCAATTTTTATCCCCACGGCCCGCGCCGCCAAAAAATGCCCCAGTTCATGCACGAATATCACCGCGCCGAATCCCGCCAGTACGATAATAATATTTATTACCTTCTCCAGGCCCAGGTGAATACCGATAACGACTAATAAAATGAGAACCAGCGCCAGCTTGAAAAGCAGGTTGGATATATTTTGCGGTTTATCTGACGTTTTTTCTGTCATAATGCTCTTTCTTGTAACAAATTTTGCATTTTCTACTATTTTTTACCTTCGCGGATTCATCCCCACACCAGAGACGGCAGGAAGGTTTTGTTCAACTTCATGGCGCGCCCAAGCGTCAGCGGCCCATAAATCCTCCAGGGAAGGTATATCTACCCGCTGATGCTTACGCAAACATTTATCGACGAGTTCGGTAATCTCTGTGAAGGAAATTTTCCCCGCCCGGAAAGCATCGACCGCCGCTTCGTTGGCGCCGTTGAGCACGGCCCCGGCCGAACCGCCCTCACGCGCCACCTGAAAACCCAGCGCCAGCGACTTAAATCGTTTCATATCCGGTAGTTGGAAATTTAGTTGCTTCAACCGCTCCAAATCCAGCGGCCGGGCCGGACATGCTTGCCGGTGAGGATATGTCAGGGCATACTGAATGGGTAGCCGCATATCGGGCTGCGATAACTGGGCGATCAGGCTGCCATCACAAAACTCTACCATTGAATGTACTATCGACTCGGGATGCAGCAATACCGTAATTTGTTCGGCCTTAACGTCGAACAGCCATCGTGCTTCGATGATTTCCAGCGCTTTATTCATCAGGGTGGCTGAGTCGATGGTGATTTTGGGTCCCATATTCCAGGTGGGATGGTTCAGAGCATCGGCCAGCGTTGCGGAAGCCATTTGTTCGGCCGTGGCATTGCGGAACGGACCGCCCGAACAGGTTAAGATGATGCGGCGGACTTCTTCCGTCCGTCCTGCGTGCATCGCCTGCAATATGGCAGAATGTTCCGAATCAATGGGCACAATAGTCGCCCCATGCTTTTTGGCCAGCGGCATGACTAAACACCCGGCCACTACCAGGGATTCCTTATTGGCGATAGCGACGGTTTTTCCGGCACGGGTGGCGGCCAAAACCGCCGGCAACCCCACCGAACCCACCACCGCAACGATAATCGTGTCGATATCGGGATCGACCGCAAGGGTTTCGAGATGTTCATTTCCGCCGAGTACTTCAGTGGGCGTACCGGCCAATTCTTTGCGTAAGTCTGGTAAATGCGAGGTGTCCGCCAGCACTACCCGCTCCAGCCGGTATTGGCGGGCCTGTCGGGCGAGTTCCTGCCAGTTACTCCCGGCCGCAGCCGCCACAGCGGTATAGCCTGCGCCCAGGGACTCTATCACCTCCAGGGCATTGACGCCTATGGAGCCGGTCGAACCGAGTACGGCGATGCGGCGGTGCGTTTGCTGCATAAGTGGTTAATGTATCCTAAGTAACCAATATTGGCAACGAGTCAAAAGCCCTTTTACAGGGCTAACGCATGAAAGCGTTTTGTACGAGCGGGTAAGATTCTTCAAAATGTT
>CAZOCV010000108.1:7953-12095 GCA_964578395.1 uncultured Pirellulales bacterium | reverse complement strand
TCCAGCGGATCGCTGACCGTCGGATCGCCCGCGCCGGGATCGTTGGGAGCATTGTCATCGACAAAAATTTCACTGGGCGGAATGATATAGGTCTCCGTCGCCACGGCGCTATAGTCAGGCTCTATGATAATCGCCGAAATGTTCGCCCATTCCGTCGTTGACGGATTACAGGCCCCCTTGACGCTGTCAAAAAGAATTTTCCCGGAGGCGTCCGACTTGACAATCGCTGTATTTCTGAACTGTTCCGCCGTGGTCGGCAATACGTTGCGATCAAAAATGGCGGTAAACATATACGTGCCGTTGCCGTACCACTTGGTTTCGATATGCCGTGCGGTGCCGGCATAATAATCATAGCAATAAAAACTGACCTGATACGACGTCGAAGGCGCTAAGCCGGTTACCGTCAGGTCCAGCCCTGCATCGCCGGTGCCATAATAACAATCCTGATACAAGGTCTTGCCCGGCGTACCTGTGGGTATCGTTCGAAAATAATCGGAATGCGAGGAAATCGCGCGCGTCACGGTAACACCGTTAACAGTAATGCTCGCATTGGCGCGGGGCGCCCAGCCGGTGAAACCAGGTTCAATGTATGATGAACCCGTATGGCCGTCATCAAGGATATCCAGGTAAACGGATGCCTGGTCATCGCTGTAAGCACGCACCTTGAACGTCGTACTTTCGGTAAACGTCAGCGGACCGGTATAAATCGGATCGCTCTGGTCCGGGTCGCTGCCGTCGGTGGTGTATCGCAGCAGCCAGGTATCACTGGGAAAAAAGACTTCCGCCGTAACATCCGGATAGTATTTTTCCGACGGCGGCGTAATCGTAGGAATCATCACTTTCGGCTCAATTCTCACCGAGGGATCGCCATACAGGTTGAACACAATCAGATTATGCCAGTCGCTGGCAATACCAACACCGCCGTTCAAATCCCGTCTATAATTGGCCAAAGCCTCACCCCCGCTCATACCCAAGCCGACGAGACGTTCGGCGTATTCATACGCCAGGCCGCCAATGAAAAGCTGATTGTTATAACCTTGAGTTTCCCAGGGACCGCCATAGGAAACGCGTGTCGCGCCAATTGTACCGATACCGCCGTCTTTCAAGAGAGCATACGCTAAATTATTGGTGGCTTCCGGATAAGCTGTTAAACATGAAGCCTGAAACGTAAATGAAGGATAATCATTATTGAGCTGCGGCGCAGAACCGGATGAAAAAATATACGATGCGCCCGTCGATCCGCCGTGCGTTTGCCAGATAACCGCGCCGTAATAAGGCGAACTCTTCCAGGCACTAAGTACATTAGTCTCCGTACACGGCGTCGCCTCATAACCGGGCGGCGGATAGGCCGTCGGCGTATCATAAATACGATAATAGCCCCACCCATGAGGTACAAGATGATTATCCTTTATGTCTTCGCCCAGCGGCCAGGAGGGATCCAACTCATTCAGCGGTTTCATGGGTAAAAGGCAGTTTTTCCGCCAGTCGGTTACTGCGCCGGATTTACGCTCATAAGCAATGGTTTTTCGTAAAATGGCGTTGAGATCATTAAGAGAGTTATAATAAGGAATGCGCCCGACGATCACTTCATTCAGGGCATTGGCATAAGCGGCGCCAAAATCATGATCGCCCTCCCCCATACGGCCGTCATTATCCTTGTCCCAGTCACCGGTTAACTCCGCATAATAATGGTCGGTGGGCGTATATTCAGGATGTTGCGGGTCAACCAACCAAGCATTATACATGGCGTAGGCCGCTTTCATGGGCACCGTCCCTGTAAGCGGACGGGGATCGCCGATAAGCAGCACATATTTTATGTTGTCTGTCAGGTAGTGCGCTTGCAGCCAGGCGCGAATATTATTCGCGGCCGTATCACCGGAGCCGCCCCCGAAATCCGTCTCCGTAATCACCTGCACGTCATAATAAAACAATTCCTTGTGCGCGATAAATTCCTGCAAGCCGGCGCTATTTTGTGCAATATAATCGGTGGTGATAATCGTATAGCCTACGGTAGTTATTTCCTCCGCAGCGGCGGCCGCTTCGCCTTCCGCAGCCGCAGCAGCCGGCATTGATTCGTACAAGGAGCCTGCGGAAGAAAAATTAGCGGCCATAGCCGAAACCCATTCCCGACCAATCGGGTCGCTGACTGCCAGAGCCGCGGCAGCAGCATCTTCTGCGGCGGCGGGACTTGCGTAATTCAGGGTTAGTTCGATGCTTTCCAATAGCTCAATTACACCAGTAACCGGATTAAACCGCGCCAAAGGAACACCCACGCTCGCTACTTTATACGTGCGTATCATACCGGCATCCGCAATCCGCGCCGATTCCGCGGGCCAAAATGCGTTGGTCTGGTAAATAGCCGTATCCCGTCCCGTTTGCGGGTCCACGCCATCGGGCCAAATGACGACCTTTGAGCCATCTTCCCGCCAGGTAAACATGGGAGCCGCCGGAGCCAGCGACCATTGTCCGGCCGCAGGTGTGTAACTTACCTCTACAACTTCTGTAAACAGATTTTCCATGTCGGCTTGCGGCGACAGCAATACCGATACCATCGCCCAGGGTATCTGCGGCTGGCCGGCTTGATTTGGAAAATAAACATCTTCACCAACAAAAGGATTGTTCGGATTTGAACCATTCAAGGTTATGGTGCAGTCCTGCTGCACAGGAGCCAAACCTGGTAAATTAATGTTAATTTGGGCAGACCTGGCCGTGGAAACAAGAAAAATTCCTGCTACCAATACGCTTACATACATACGCTTGAGGGATTGCAGCTTGCGGTTAGTTATCATGGTTGCTCCTAATATAAAAGGGGAATTAACGTTAATGCTTTATTTCGCTTACCTATTTGTTTTCAATTAGTTATAGAGTTTACCAAGCGAGGCTTTCACAATATACTCCCCAATGGTGGGTGAGTTTGGCTTAAATCCAGCTCCAAATCGCTCAAGGTATGAAACAAATCCACATTCAGTATATCGAAAAGTCGTTGCGTCATACAATATTATTTCAAAAATGTATGGAATTTAATTCAAGTTGTCTCTTTGGGTAAACCTGGGTAAGATATACCAGCATCTTTGTAGGGAAACGGAATCGCAATTCAAATCTTTTTGAAAGGAGACAGACATGAGCGAGTTATTTGAGCAATTAAAGCAACAGTTCGCTGTCTATGGTCCCAATTTGCTGGCCGGCCTGGTGGTGCTGATTTTGGGCTGGCTGGTGGCGGTGCTGGCATCCTACATCGTGAGAAAACTTCTTGGCAAAGTGTCCATCGATAATAAATTCGCCCGCTGGATGGCCGGACCTGAAGCTAAAAAGGAGTTTCCGATTGAGCGTTGGGCAGGTACGGCCGTATTTTGCCTGATTATGCTGTTTGTGGTAATTGCCTTTCTGCAAACCATCAAGTTAACTCAGGTTACGACGCCGGTAAAGTCTCTTTTGGATCCTTTTATTACCTATCTGCCTCGTCTGGTGGGAGGCGGCGTGCTGATACTGGCGGCATGGGCCATTGCGACGGTGGTGCGCAAAGTACTGCTTATTGTGTTTTCCACCGCCAAGCTCGATGAAAAACTCGCAGGGCAGCGGCAAGAGGGCAGCAAACCCATCGCCCTGAGCAGCACGTTTGCCAATATTGTTTACTGGCTGATTTTTTTGCTGTTCCTGCCGGCCATTCTTCAGGCGCTGGCGCTGCAGTCGCTGCTGGAACCTGTCACCAATTTATTTAACAAGATTTTCACCTTCCTGCCCAATCTGCTTTCGGCGCTGATTATCGGCCTGGTCGGCTGGCTCATTGCGCGAATCGTCCAGAAAATCGTGCAGAACCTGCTGTCGGGCGTCGGTTTGGACCGCCTCAGCGAGAAATGGGGATTGGCCGGATCGCTGGGCAAGCAGAAGCTTTCCGGTGTTCTCAGCATGGTGGTTTATTTTGTTATTCTGGTGCCGATTATCATCGCGGCTCTGGGCGCCCTCAAACTCGAGGCCATCACCCGGCCGGCCAGCGATATGCTCGCCAAAATCATGGCGGCGCTGCCCAATGTTTTCGGGGCGCTGATTGTGGTGCTGCTGGCCGTATTGATCGGCAAAGTCGTCTCCGGTATTGTGTCCAACCTTCTGGCCGGACTGGGGTTCAATAACATACTGGTGAAACT
>CAZOCV010000108.1:0-7853 GCA_964578395.1 uncultured Pirellulales bacterium | reverse complement strand
AACGCGCCGCGGTATATTTATTCCGCGGTAAAAAACTAAAGCCAAACAGAACCATCTATTTATCGGAGCATGAACGATGAAGCGAATGGTCGTGTCGATTTTTCTCTTTTCATTATTGGCGCTGGCGGACTGCCAAAGTGCGTATTCCAAAACGACGGAAACCTCCGGCCAGCATCAGCGGGATGTCCTGGCGAATCGGGTGGAAGGCGCTCGCGAGCTTACCTCGCTTCCGAACGTTCCCAGCACGTGGGACGATATGCTCGAAGGTGTATCATCGCTGAGTGAGTGGCAAAAACGCAAAGAGGATTATCGTCGCCGCTTTCTGGAACTTTTGCGGGATGATTACAAACCCGCCCCCGTGCCGCTCGATTTGCAGATTCACCAATCCGTTGACGTGGAAGGCATCTACACACGTTCGTTAATCAGCTATAACGTTGAAGCCGACGAGCGTGCCCATGCTTTTCTGGCCATACCCCATCATCACCCGGAACCATTGCCGGCCGTTGTCACGCTGCACGGCACCTATCCTCATGGCAAGGAGCTTTTGGCCGGCCTGGAAGATAATCCTGAAAAGGCCCTGCTGGATCACCTTGCCCGGCGCGGTTATGTCGTCATCGCGCCCGACCATTTTGTCGCCGGCCATCGTATCCCGCCGGAAAAACCCTACGACACCACACGCTTCTACGCCAAGCATCCCCACTGGACCGCGGTAGGCAAATTCACGTATGAACACAGCATTGCCGTTAATGTCCTTTTGACTCTTCCGGAAGTGGCCCCCGACCGCATCGGCGTCACCGGGCATTCGCTCGGCGGCCAAGGTGCTATTTTTCTGGCCGCTTATGATACGCGCATTGCGGCCTGCGCCTGCAGTTGTACCGCGCCGCCGTTTCGCCATAATCCCCGATTGCTGGATTGGGCGCGGGATAAATGGTACAGTTATTTTCGCTACCTGCGCAGCGATTTTAAGGCCGGCGTGCTGCCGCCGATTGATTTTCACCAGATTATCGCCCTGATTGCCCCCCGGCCGTTTCTCGATGTTGCGGCCATCAATGACGGCGACCCCCGTGTCCAGCGGCAGCGTGTCCTGATGAACCTCAAGATTATGGATGCCTATATCCTGGAAAATGCCCTGCCGAAAGTAGCCTTTTATGTGCACAGCCGCGGCCATTATATCCCCTACGACGCCCGCAATCTCATTTATGCCTGGCTGGATTTGCATCTGAAAAATCCATCCGATATCGCTTGCCATCTGGTTGACCAGCCGCCAAAATAGACACAAGCCATTGCGGGCCTGCTGCCGGCGTAAATCGTCGGCAAGAACAATTACCGCGGTAAAATACTAAAGCCAAACAGAACCATCTATTTATTGGAGTAAGAACAATGAAACGTATCGCCGTGCCGCTTTTCATGTTGTTATCACTGACGCTGGCGGGCTGCCAAAGCGCGTATTATAAAACGATGGAAACCTTCGGCCATCATAAGCGGGATATTCTGGTGGACCGGGTGGAAGACGCCCGCGACGCCCAGCAGGACACCAAAGAGCAATTTCAGTCCGCCCTGGAGAAATTCAGCGCGGTTACGAATTTCAAAGGCGGCGAACTGGAAACCCGGTACAACGACCTGAAGGCGGAACTGGACAGCAGTGAATCGAAAGCCGCGACGGTGCGGAAACGTATCAGCGACGTCGAAGATGTGGCCGACGCCCTGTTTGAGGAATGGCAAGCGGAACTGGACGATTACAGCAACGATAATTTGCGCCGCGTAAGCGAACAGAAGCTCGACCAGACCCGCCGGCAATATGACCAGCTTATCGGGGCCATGAAACGCGCCGAAACCCGAATGGACCCGGTGCTTTCCGCCTTCCGCGACCAGGTGCTTTTCCTCAAGCACAATTTGAACGCCCAGGCGATTGCGTCGCTGCAGGAAGAACTCGCCGCCGTCGAAGCCGACATCGCTTCACTCATCAAGGAAATGGAAGTCTCCATCGCCGAGGCCGATAAATTCATCAACGCCATGGCGAAAGAATAAACGCAGGCGGTTGCGAGGATCTTGCCCAGAACCGCACGAACGGCCGGCGGCGTGTCTTTCGCAAAACCGGCGATTTCGGAACTCGTAAACTGTACCTGACACCATAAATTTTCCCGATGACTATTAATATATTTATTGCGTCTTTGGTCAGTATCACATTTGCAATTGGATGCGTTCGTCAAGAACCAACCTCTGACTATGATGAATACGAACTATTTGTTTATAAGAAACAAATATCTCCAGATTCCGCTATTTGGCAGTGCTATAACGTATCTTCTGATGAAAGCAGTAACTTTATGAATGCCTATCTGAAACAACATAAGGATCGCTTGGAGTTGATGTATAAAGCTTGTTTAGCTGTATATCCAGAAACGGTTTTGTATTGTAAAAAAGATGGTCAAGTAATTAAAATATATATATTATACAGTAATACTCCTTCAGATAAATCAAGATACAATATTAGTGAAGATAAATCTTTACCGGAGTCTGAAATAGATCGCCTTATAACTTTTTTTCAGAAGCACGCATTATGCGAGGAAAAGGAGATGCGAAATCCATGTAGTTTAAACCAATAAGCAAAAATAAAGGTTCCTGACACCTTTACCTTTCGCCTAAATTTAAACACCTGACATCTTAAATCCACACAGACTAATAGAATGGATTGAGTTATGTATGGGATACCGAATAACACTGATTGGTCCTTCTTAATCGAAAAAGAGTTAGAGCAAGTGCGTATAGGTAATTATCACGTGTCCTTGTGTTTTAGAGGAGATACCTCGATAGATATTGGTGGAGACTCCTTCGATCACCTATCAACTTCTAAAGATACCAAAACCTTAACGGAATTACCTTGGAAAGCTACAACCCTTGTATCCCTGCTTGGCGCAAAGATAACCAGAGCCGAAAGTGAAGACCATAAAACACTTGTCATAGTGTTTTCCAATGAGGAAATATTGAAAATTTATGATGATAGCGATTGTTATGAATCATTTAACGTACAGGCACCGGGCATAGATATCATTGTTTAACTTTTTGTGTACTGTCCGGGATGAATTAAAGGTGTCAGAAACGAATGGCGGCTGCTTAATGGTTCAACAGGGCATAATTGCAACTGTCCCTTTTATTATGTTTTTTCCAAATGAATGCATTAAATGAAGAGAAATTTAGAGAAGCAAGTGCATCCGAACGAGCATTGTTCCGTTGTTTGTTATCGATTAACTTCAAAGGTCGAGATAATATTAAGCAACAGCTTGATACCGCTTTAGTACGACGCATAGATAATGATGGCAGCCTGGAATTTAAGGTGGTTGATATCATCCCGGCCGATGTTAGCCGGCGCGTCCCCGTTGAATGCTGGTGCCAAGATATTGATGACATGCAAGTCGAGATATTATTGCATGTGGTCAATGGTATCGTTAATGAATTGGAAATATTTCGCGGTGACGGCGGAACGATACAATTAAACATCGACACCCTAAAGGAGGTGACCGTTTTCAGCCCGGATGTTCCTGATTTGTTACATTGTCCAATAGAAATCGCGTAAAAAGCACTTGACCCCTAAAATTCTTCCGACAATGAAGAAACTATGAAGTATATGTTTTATAGTGTGTTTTTGTTTTTGATGCTTGTGATAACAGGTATTTTTTTCTATGTCTGGAGAGTGAAATTGCCAATTCTGGTTTTTTTGCTGGGCGGCATCACCTTTTATAATGGGTTTATTGGCTGCGGTGATTGCACGAAAATCTCCGAAGTCGTGCCTGGTTCTCCTGGTGGGCGGAGCGGTGACCTTATTACTATCATCGTTTGCCTATCTATCGTCAGACCCCCGAACCTGGGATATACCTTTGGCTCCTTCTTTATTAATTCTGTTTGTGCCCATGTTTGGCCATATTATTTATGGGTTATTTGGCTTAGTATCACTTGTATTTTATATGAAAGCGTTAGACCCTTTTGATAGAGCTTAATTGGTAACTGTCTCTATTTACAGTTAATCCAGCATGATAGTACCTTGACTATAAAATGAAATCCGTTATTAACGAAATACGTGAATGTGCAGCTCTTCTTGCCTCAGTTGGTGAGTTATTCTGGAGTGAAAAACTTCATTGTTTTGCTAACTCGACGAAATCAAAACTTAGCTCATATGAAATTGATGAGATTCTTTCCTGGTATGGTGGAATGGGATCCTTTTCGGATGTTTATATTTCTCCATATAACAACCATACTATTTCTGAGGAGCAAGTAAATATAGTAAATTCAAAACTATCAAAATTAAGGGATTCCATATATGATTCTCTTAAACAAGCCAAAAGGGTTAAATAAGCATAAATAAAGGTTCCTGACACCTTTATTTTTCCCGTCATAAATGGAGAACCATACAATGAAGATCATCAATGCCAAAGAAGCTCCCGGCGGTCCGAATCCGCACCACGTCAAGGCCGCCCAGGTGTACGACAGCGAACATGCCATGGTTGTTCACCTGACGCTTGAGCCGGGACAATCGCTTAAACGCCACATTACACCGGTGGATGTGTTTTTCTACGTGCTGGAAGGCGTCGGCGTCGTTGAGATAGGCGATGAAAAGCAGACGGTTGGAGCCGACTCTTTGATTGAAAGTCCGGCACGCATTCCCCATTGCTGGTATAACCAGGGCGATCAGACCCTGCGTATTCTGGTAGTCAAAGTGCCGCGGCCCACAGAGCAAACACGACTTTTGTGAGCGATTTACCCAAAGCTAAAAAACGAATTCGCACCTTTTGATAAATAGGATAATTATTAACATGGAAGCTATAGCATCTACTGCGTTTGTATTTGGAATATTTGGCTTTGTATGCAGTATGTTTTGTATGTCAGAAATTGATAAGATTAAAAAGGAAATGAAAAGAATTACGGAATCGATATCCAAGAGCAGTTCGTGATGTTTATAATCGATTTACGACGGCGGGTGGCGGGTGCTGGCAGAGCTTTGGATTTTCGGCCTTGCCTTAAAAGGGATATTATTATACGCTAGCCGCAGCATTTTAGAAATTAGCCGCAAAAGACCTGTCACGGCGTAGTTATTAACGAAGTCGGAACGCAGAGAGCGCAAAAAGAGAATAAGCCAGTGGATACCGCAGACATCAAGCTGTTGTACGACAGGATCAGACAGATGGCTTTCGATCTTATTAATTTTGGGTCGTATCAGATTCGAATCAGTAGATATCAGCGGTGCAGCTTTGGCTCCTGGCGCCAGTCGAGGTCTTTTTCATGGGCCCAATCTTTGACGCGGGGGCGGCGCTGGCGGAGGCGCAGGGATTCGATGCCGCAATAGTAGCCGGATGATTTGGGGTTTTTGCCGATGCACTCCAGGCGAAGGGTATATTCCCCCGGTTCGGGCCAAAAGTCGAGCAGATGGCATTCCTGGGATTGTATGTCTTCGCTGTATAAGTCGATTTCATCGCCGAGGCGCACGCCGTCGAGATACGCCCGGTAAATGCCGTAATCAGGCCCGCTGGTCATCACCAGCAGCAGCCGATACGGCTCCTTCGTTTCCACCGTAAATGGAATCTCCACCCAGGCATTATGCGAGGAGCCGGGATGGTAAAGCAACTGTTCATTATCATATAAATACGGCAGTTCCTGCACAGAAACAGCGCCGTCGCCGAAATACTTTTTATCGGTAAACTCTTTGGCCGGCACCGTAACCACATCGAGGCTGGGAAGTTTTCGCTGCGCGGCGGGCGGCAATTCGGGATGAAACGTAGGCCGGCCGGTTTGATACCAGTAGGCGACACTGGAATAATCATCCTGGCGTTCATTCCAGCTCATGCTTTTGTAATCGGGATTTTCGTCCCGCGATATCCAGCCAAAATGCTCAAACGTGACCTTGACGGCCGAATGGAAAACAATCGGATCGTTAATATGCCAGCGATACGCGCTGGTATGGCCGCCAATCGTACCCCACTGGTCAAAATAAGATACACCGAAATAAGGCGTACCGGTCGTCTTCAGGCCCCAGGCGCTGAGAAAATAATCTTCCGTGCCCGTGCCCCAGATGGAGGCGGTTTCCTCGCCATCAATGTAAATTTTCTCATCGCCTTCGCCAAACCAGGATGGGCTGCGGGAACGCACGCTCAGCACCACGCCCACAACGTGGCCCTTACCCTGCGTATCCAGAACGACGTAATCCTTGCCGTCCTGGGCGGGGTATTCCTGGCGATAGCGGGCATAAAAATAGGGCGTATCGCCCGGAAGGGAGTCTTTTTTAATCCAGTCAATATTGTAATAAAGCAGACCGAGAGGTTTTTCCCCGCTTTGATTTTCAATCTCGATTCGCGCCGATTTACGAAACGGCATATGCCAGAAGCAGTTATAGCTATCGGCATCCTCGACCACCACCGGCAGGCTGATGACCTCGCTGCGTTTGCCGAAGGCATTGGCGAAAAAATCACCAAAAGGCACTTCGACGGCCGGAGATTGGGCATCATCCCAGTACATACGCAGGACAATCTCCTGATGGTCGGCCGTACCCTGGGGCGCCCAGGACTGCACATGCGGCCCTAAAAAGGTAAACCACATATGAGTAATGACGCCGGGACCTTTTTCATCCAGCAGTACGCGGGTTTCGCCCGGCTTGAGATTTCTATTGTCCCAGTTGGCGGCGTCGGTTTCTTTGCCTTCTTTGTCGCCCACGGGCTTGCCGGCAGGGTCGAACTCACCCTTTTCGTTCACCCGATTGGTGCTGCTGGTGCGCATGCTCCTGCCGTCGATAGGCTTGGCCAAATCGCCGAGCATCTGCGCCCCGCCGGTTGCGGCCAACAAGGGCAATAACAGAAGCGTCAGAACAGCTTTACAATATTCGGGTTTGCGGAAAAAGGCAGGTCGTGACATAGGGTGTCTCCATCGCTAAAGGCTCAATTATCTTCGGATTTTGCGGCCAATACGGTCCGGCCGGGTTTACCTTTACCGACCACCGTGAAACGAACAGGTTAGCGAGCAAATTTCACTACCCCGGCAGTTTTTCAATACCATGATTATATCTGCTCCGGCCGGCGAGGCAACTGCTTGTCCGCCATATTCTTACGAGAAAAAGATTTATTTCCGGTCAAACGGCTTGTAATTTCCCCAAAAAGAAGAATAATACGGCGATTGGTTGATAATTTATGATATTTTTATACGTTTGGAGATTTGAAAATGAGTAAAACAGGTTCCGTAAAGGTACTGGACATGAAGGGGCGGTCCCAATTGATTTACGAATTGCTCAAGGATCGGCTCGACGCTTTGCAGGAAGCGGCTCTGGCGGCCGACGACCTGGACATGTGGCTGATTCTCAGCCAGGAGGATAACCTTGATCCCATCCAGGAACAGCTTATCCCGCTGGACTGCTGGACGCCGATTTTGCAGATGATTGTGTTTGTCCGCACGCCGGGCGGGTTGATTCGCCGGTTCAATATCTGCGGCACCGACACCAAGGACCTTTACGAATGGCCCTACAAGGGACAGGATGAACCCAAGCAATACGCCGAACTCAATAAACTGCTGGCGGAGTTTAATCCCCAACGCATCGGCATCAACATCGGTTCGACGCAGTGGTGCGCCGGCGGATTGACCGTCAATCGTTATGATGACCTGCTGGATAACATTCCCGGTAAGTATCACGACCGTCTCGTTAGCGCCGAAAATACCTGCACGTATTTCATGCAGACCCTGACGCCGCGCGAGCTGGAGGTCTATGCCGACGTTATCGCCCTGGGGCGGGAAATCATCGCCTACACCTACAGCCCCGACCGCATCAAGCCGGATAAGACGCTGATTACCGACCTGCGCTGGATTTACTGGGACCGGGCGGT
>CAZOCV010000107.1:0-12125 GCA_964578395.1 uncultured Pirellulales bacterium | reverse complement strand
ACTGGGCGGTACAGGACTTGAACCTGTGGCCTCCTGCTTGTAAGGCAGGCGCTCTAGCCGACTGAGCTAACCGCCCGGCTTTAGCCCACTTTAGGGATATTATTCAGATATGTCAACGGCCCAGCATTTCCTATAAAAACTACATGTATTTCAAGTTACTTCGTTAAGTTGCCGATGAATGCAAAAGCAACACGCAAAGCTACTGTCGGGAAAAAAAGGTTATCCAAAGAAAATATGCGAAAAATGCCATGAATACCGTTTGTAATATCGCAAACACTCCTGAAGTTCATTCGCAAGTGCTTTAAGGGGGTATAGTAATGTCGTTAGATGAATCGCAACCGAATGTTGAACCGTCAGTTACAACACCTCCCCAGGGACATCTGGCCCCACGACAGGCCGGTTTTTTGCCTATTCCACTAAAATACATCCCCCCGGAGGTTCTCAGCGAACTTAATGTGTACCTCTACCGTGACGGGCAATACGCCCTGTATAACGCCCAGCAGCACTCTTTCGACCAGATTGACCAGCGTCGTTTATTATCATCCGGCGTAGAGACTGTGTATGTATCCGTCCGGGATCACCGCCGTTATTATCGGACGCTGGAAAAACATTTAGGAAAATTATTGCGTCAGGAAGGCTTGGCGCGGGAACAAAAATCCGAACTGCTCTATGCTACGGCTATGGAACTGGCCGGAGAAGTCCTCTCCGCCCCCCCCGGTCCCGAAGAAATCATACGCGTAGCCGGCCTATCCAGCTCGATGGTGGACTTTTTACTCCAGGACGATGAGGCCTTTGATTATTTAAGCCAGGTCAGCCACCATGATTTTTACACGGCCACTCACATGGTCAATGTATGTTATCTGACTGTCGCCACCGCGGAAAAATTAGGCTTTTCCGCAGGCACAACCATTAACCTTCTGGCATTGGGCGCCATGCTGCACGATGTAGGCAAAGTATTTATCGATCCCCTGGTGTTAAACATGCCCGGCCCCCTCTCGGACATCCAAAATAAATTGATTCGCCAACATGTCACGCTGGGAAGAGATCATTTGCTCAAAACGGCAAACCTGGAAACTACAGTTATAGAGGCGGTTGAGCAGCACCACGAACGGCTCGATGGCAGCGGCTATCCACTGGGATTAAAAGGCGAACAAATCTCTCTGGCGGGACGTCTGGCGGCAGTCGTTGACACCTTCGAGGCCATGACCAGTGTAAGACCCTATCGTGAGAATGTTTTCAGCGTCTCTCAAACGCTCGATTATCTGCGCACTCAGGCAGATCAACTTTATGACGCTTCGGCCGTAAACGCGTTGGTCAACGTGGTGGAAACCCAGCCGGCCAAACCTTCACTGGTAACCGAGGATAAAGTGAATCGGCCTTTGCGGCGCTTCGAACGCCGCTATATGCGGCTGACCGTCCAGGTGCGTTCCGCCGTCGGCAGCGCCAAAGGGTATCGCCTTTCGCCGCCTCAGCGGGTGATGATGCACAACCTGAGCCAATCGGGCGTGGGTTTTCTCAGTTCCCGGCCTTTCCGCATCAATACGGTTTTACAAATATGCCTGCCGGCAATTAACAATCAACCCGCGCAAACGCTCAATGCCGTTGTGGTTCGCAGCCAGGATCACGGCGATGGCTGGTTCACCCACGGCTGCCGACTGGAAAAACTGCTCACCGCGGAACAAGTCGAAATGATTCAAAGCGGCGTAGGGGCTACCGTCTAAATTCCTCGCATTGCCCTAATCCATCGGCTTTCAATATAATCCAACCTTAATTTACCACTCCGCGGGTTTTTCGATAACGCCTCCGCGTCCATCTGAAATGCGAGCAGGAAACTGGCATACTTTTAAAAGAGTTTGTGGAAACGTCTTATTTTTATCAGCACAACTTCGCAATTCAACGGCGGCGCCGCGAACCGGATTTCTGGAAGGAACGTAAACAATTACTTGTTTGGCGGGATATTGCGCTTTAATCATTTCCACCGCGGGAACAAGGTCGGAGTCGCCGCTGACAATGATAAACTGGTCCGTTCGATCATGGTACGCATCATCCAATAATTGCAGAGCTATGTTCACATCGGTTCTCTTTTCCTCCGGCATATCAAATATCCGTGATCCTTCATAGCTGCAATGCGGCACATTGCATTTTACCTGCTTGAGCTTGAATTTACCCAGAATGGTCTGTACGGATGGCGTTGTGGCCAATGCCCGTAGATACGTTTTTTGTCGCTGGCCTTTCGTCTTATCCACCAGAGCGGTGAAATAATAGATTTTTTGGATATGGTCAGCCGGCCGTAATCGCTTAAAACATTTTTCCAGGTCCAGCCATTTATAGGAGGTTCCCCGAATCGCTCCATAGTAAAAATTGAATCCGTCGATGTAGATGACGCTTCGGGAATTCATTGGGCCCTCTTGCTTTGGCTGGGATAAAAAAACAGGCAGTCATATAGACTGCCCAACCCGCTTAAAGCGGGGGAGTTGTACTTATAGTTTACACGCGCCTGACAAAAAGTCAAATTATATTTATAACTAATTAGATGACAAGTGGTTATATAATCTTCTACTGCCATTAGACACACCTGCCCGCCATTTGGTTCTCCCAAAGGCAACCGCTATGGATACTTTGGTGATAGCTAACCTCATCCTGTTCGACAAGTTTATAGCATAACTACAAGAAACATCCTGCCAACAAAAAAACCTATTACCTATAATTTCACCTGTTAAGAAGATCATCCAAAGGCAAGATGTAAGTCTTTTAACTCATTACCAGTTAAGAAAAAAAACACTGACAAGCAATTTTTGTCAGTGTCTTTTTGAAGCGGAGAAGGAGGGATTCGAACCCCCGGTACCTTACGGTACAACGGTTTTCAAGACCGTCGCCTTAAGCCACTCGGCCACTTCTCCGGGTTGGGGTAGTATAACGGTTGGCGAGGGCCTTGTGAAAATAAAAAAAACCCGCGACGGGCGCGGGCTGGAAAATATAAGTATTTGGCCGACAGCAGCTTAGTGCTTAAAGTGGCGTTTTCCGGTAAAGACCATGACCATGTTATTTTTATCGCATTCGTCGATGGAGGCCTGGTCGTTTTTGGAGCCGCCGGGCTGGGCGATGGCGGCGATACCGGCCGCAGCCGCCTGGGTTACATTGTCGGGGAAGGGGAAGAAAGCGTCGCTGGCCATACAGGAGCCTTTGGCGTTGGCTTTGGCCTGACGAATTGCCAGCATGCCGCTATCGACGCGGTTCATCTGTCCGGCCCCGACGCCGACGACGGCAGAATCCTTGGCCAGCACAATGGTATTACTCTTGACATGCTTGACGACGGTCCAGGCCAATTGTAAATCGGTCAGTTCCTGCGGGATGGGCTTGCGTTTGGTGACGCACTTAATCTGGTCGGCTTCCCAGGACACCAAGTCGCGCTGCTGCAAAAGAATACCGCCGACAATGCCGCGAACATCATATTCGTCGCGGTCAATAATCGAACGGTCGATAGCTCCGGTTTCGAGCAGGCGAACATCCTCGGCGCCCCAGCGTTTGCGGGTACGAATAAGCTCCACGGCCGCAGGCGCAAAACTCGGCGCGATAATCACTTCGGCGAAGAAACCGCCCGCGCCCAGGGCTTTGCCCCATCGGCCATAACATTCGGCAATGGCATCAGCGAGTTCTTCGGTAACAGGTTTATTAAAGGCCAGTATGCCGCCAAAGGCGCTGACGACATCGGCACAATAGGCTTTGCGATACGCCTCGACGATATTGGAATCCACGGCGCAACCGCAGGGATTCATGTGTTTAACGACCACGGCGGCGGGCCGGTCGAATTCCTTAACCAGCTCGAACGCGGCGTTGGTGTCCATTAGATTATTGAAGCTGATTTGCTTGCCGCCGGCAATTTGTTTGGCATGGGCAACGCAGGGTTCGCCGCTGTTGCGGGCAAGGCGGTAATAGGCCGCTTTTTGATGAGGATTTTCGCCGTAACGCAGTTCTTCGCCGCGTTGGAGAGCAATGGTGACGCGCTGGGGGAACGTTTCGCCGGCCTGTTTGGCCAGCCAACCGCTAATCGCGGCATCATAGCCGGCGGTCAGGGCATAGGCCTTGCGGGCAAGGTCGGCGCGGGTGGCGTCGGTAACGCTGCCGCCGTTGGCCTTCATTTCACTGATAATCGTATCGTACTGGCAGGGGCTGGTGACAATGGCGACGAATTTGTAATTTTTGGCCGCTGAACGCACCATGCTGGGGCCGCCGATGTCGATATTTTCGATGGCGTCTTCGAGCGTACAGCCGGGTTTGGCGACGGTCTGCTCGAAGGGATAGAGATTAACGCACACCAGGTCGATGCCGGTAATGCCGTTGTCGGTCATAGCCTTGACATGTTCCGGATTGTCGCGCAAGGCCAGCAGGCCGCCGTGAATTTTGGGATGCAGGGTCTTGACCCGGCCGTTCATCATTTCCGGAAAACCGGTGACTTCTTCAATGCCAATCACCTTGACGCCCGCCTGGCTGAGCGATTTGGCGGTGCCGCCGGTGCTGATGATTTCCACCCCCATCGCCTTGAGCGCCTGGGCGAACTCCACCACGCCGGTTTTATCGGATACGCTGATTAACGCGCGTTTAATTTTCGGACCCTGGCTCATACATTTCTCCTTTCGCTTCAGCCGACCATATTATCCAAATAAAGACGTCCTTTACTCTCGCGGGATAAGAGCTATCAAGCCTCCATCGGAGGTTGACAGAAAAATTCCGGCATCCTGTGTATTTTCCGCACACAGACTTAATGACGACATCGGCAGCGCCAGCCGCCGCTGACCGGTGCGATTATCCATCAGGGTAATCTCGCCATTCCTGGTCAGGGCATAGGCGGCATCGCCCTTTTCCGCCAGCACTTGCAGGCCGCCGGGCAGTTCCCAAAGCAATGTTCCATCGGCGCGGTTCAGGCACGCCAGGCAGCGGTGCCGCACCGGCTGATACACCGCTGTTTTCGTAACCGCCGGCAACTCCATCAGAGCGGAACCTAAAAGATTTTTCCACAGGGGCGCACCCGTCGCCGCGTCGAAACAATATAAAGCCGTATCTTCACTGGGCAGCAGGCACTGGCCCGCCTCCACCAATACGCCGGGAGAATTGCCTTTCATGGCGGCCGACCAGACCAACTCGCGCTGCATGGCCCGCGATACATACAACGTTTCATCGCTGCGGGTGAAGTAGCAGCGATCCTCATCCACGGCAATCGCGCCGGTCGGCGGCTCCGGGCTTATCGCCTGCCAAAAGGGAACTTCATCCGCCAGCCGAATGCAATAAAACTGGCGTCCCTCAGACCCGACATAAAGGTATTTTTCCGTTCGGACGGCGTTCGTCACCGGATTAAAACCAAGGGTGATTTTTCGGGTGATTTCGCCGTCCCCCTGACGCACCTCCACGATCTGATTGCCGGCGACAAACAACATGTGGCCGTTGTACCATGACGGCCGGCTGCACACCAAACCTTGCTCTGCGACAATCGCCGACCATTTGACAATGCCATCCTTACCCCCGAAGGCATAAAGAACGTTATCACCGGTAAGGGCGTAGAGCATTTCATTGTGGTAAAAAATCTGCTGTAACCGCTGGGAGCGGCCCAGGGGCACGGACGTTTTCCATTGCAGGCGCAGACCCGCCTGATGTAATTGTTCGAGCAGAATACCGGCCACACGCGCCGGCGGAGGCGTCGCATCGGCCGATGTTTGCGGCTCGGATTTACACCCCAAACCGCCCAACAGCCCCAACACTCCGGCCAGACATATCAAACCTATTCTTCGTCCGCAAAAATAACCCGCTTTTTTATCCAATAACATCACCGGTTTCTCCGTGTTTGGTGTTGAATCTGGCGGCCGCCCGGCGGGATAGCAAAACTCAGGCCCGACGTTTGTCCGGCGAGGGCACAAAATCGGCCAAATCTATCCCGTGAGCCTCTTCGAAATCGCGTAACTTCTCAATGCGGGCGATATCGTCCCGAATGCGGTGGGCCAGCTTAAGGACGTACGGACGCCCTTCGAGACGGTTTTGCAAATCCGTCATCATCGCCCGCCAGCCTGCCTGGCGCCGCTGGACGGCGTCCGCCGTTTGGGCGTCCGTCGGTTCACCGATGGCTTCGTACAGCTCTCGCCGCAAAACCACGAGCATTCGCTCTTCCTGGGTCAGGGACGCCACAAATACCCGCACGGCGTCAAGACCGGCAGCGCTGCCGTCTGAATCTAACTTACTGTCAGACGGCAAGTTACCATCGACCGACTTTCTGCTGTCTTCCGTCGATCCGGCCATGACAAAGGATAATACCGCCATGACACCCCCTTTTCAAGCACCATTAACCGCTTTTGCCCCGGCGAATTTTACCTGCCGTCTTGCCCGATGTGCAGGGTTGGATTACAATCGCCCGTCTATAATTAGTATATGTTGCGGAAAAGCATTATTGTCATTCCCGCGCAGAGCCTGTCCTCGACCCGATCGGGGACGGGAATCCAGTGTTTCCGCCTGGATACCCGCTTTCGCGGGTATGACACAGTCGCGCCGAGACTTTCCGCAACAGGAACTAATTAAATGAGAGTGAGCGATTATCCTGGCGACAATTATCCTTTTTTTACGCATGATACGTTTTTCGCACACGGTTTTTGCGCTGCCGTTTGCGTTGTTGGGGGCGTTTCTGGCCGGCGAGGGCGGCACGGGCGGGTTTCCGGGCTGGGGCAAACTGGGGCTGATTATCTGGTGCATGGTATGCGCCCGCTCCACGGCGATGGCGTTCAATCGTCTGGCCGACCGCCGCATCGACGCCCGTAATCCCCGCACCGCCGGCCGGGAACTGCCGACGGGTAAAATTACGCCCCGGCAGGCCAAATGGTTTTTGTGGGCATGCTCTCTAGGCTTTGGAATCGGCTGTAGCTTATTCAAATACCCGCTGGGTCCGTGGTTCGGCTACGGCAACATCTGGCCCGTCGCCTTCGCAGCGCCGGTTCTGCTATTTATTTGCCTGTATAGTTTGTCCAAACGGTTCACATCGGCGTCGCATTTCTGGCTGGGGGCGTCCCTGGGACTAGCGCCCATGGCGGCATGGGCGGCAATCAGCCCGCCGCAAGGTCCGGTCGTCGCCGGGCCGGGGGTGGTGCTGGGTCTGGCGGTGCTCTTCTGGACGGCCGGATTTGATATCATTTACGCCCTGCAGGATGTTGACGTGGACCGGCGGGAAGGGCTGTTCTCGCTGCCGGCGCGATTCGGCGTTACGGAAGCCCTGTGGACCAGCCGCCTGTGCCATAGCTTGACGATTACCTGCCTGCTGCTGTTGGTGCGACTCACGGCCCTGGGCGGTCTCTTCACGGCGGCGGTAATGGTTACGGCGGGACTGATGCTCATCGAACACGGCCTGGTGCGCGGCGGCCGTACGAGCCGCATGGCTCTGGCCTTCGGCACCATCAACGGCATTATCAGCCTGCTGCTGGCGGCGGCGGGGATTATCAACCTGCTGTGGAATCCGACAGGTTGATAATCGCATACGATACCGGTCCCATGTTGATTGCGATTTGATCCTGTGTGGGATGCAGTTGCAGTGTATCCGTCGAGGCGGTGAATTTTTTCAATTGCAGCAGACGCGCATCAAAGCGTGCTTTTGCGGGTTTAGCGGCGGGATTAATCGCGACAAGGAAACGTTGCCGTCCTTTTTTGCGAAGATAAACAAAAGGACACTTCTGCTTGCAGGCATACATAGGCAGGAACTCACCTTCACCGCCCAAAGCCGGATGCGACCGGCGCAAGGCAATCAACTCGCGCACGTGATGCAGCAGCGACGATGAGCGAGCTATCTGGTCAATCACGTTGGGTCGATGCGTGGCGGGGTCTATCGGCAGATAAAGCTGTTTCGAGCGTGCGGAACTAAAGCCCGCGTTGCGCGAGCTATCCCACTGCATGGGCGTGCGGGCGCCGGTGCGGAAGTAGCCGCCTTCCTTATTGGGGACATCGAGGTGCTTCATGCCGATTTCATCGCCGTAATAAATGAACGGCACGCCCGGCAGCGTCAGCAGCATGGCGAAAATCACTTCCAGCTCCGCCATCGTGCGTCCCTGCCGCAGGCGAATCAAATCATGGTTGCCCGTCATCAGCGACATGAAGCCGCGTCCGCGACGCTGCCGCAGGCACTCCAGATATTCATCGAGGAACGCGGTAATGTCGCCGCGGCCGCTCGTATCCAAAAAGCCGCACGGCTGATGTCGCTCGCCGGGCGAGCGCGGCCCCAGCAGCAATTTATGACAGGGGTTCTCCCACGGCAGCAGAAAATCACCATGAAATCCCGCCCGCCAGGCCGCCGCCGGGTTGGACCATTCCGAAATCAGCACCGCCTGGGGATAATGCGTATCGAGCATTTCGCGGACGTGCCGCCATAAGATATGGGTCTGGGTATAGCCGGGATCGCATTTTATCAGCGATGAGGCCATATCCACGCGAAAGCCCGCCGCTCCGGCGTCGAGCCAATAGCGCATGATGTGCATCATCTCCCGCCGGTTCGCCCGGCAGGCCGGATGCATCACAGGCCGTTGCCAGGGCTGCGAGGGTTTGGCGAAACCGTAGTTCAGCGCCGGCTGCGACCAGAAGAAATTCGTCACGTAGCTGCCATCCCGCTGGGCGTAGCCGTTAACGGTGCGGAGGTCGTGGCGGCGAAAGTCCATGCCCTGATCGGTCCAGATGTAGCAGTCGGTGTATTTGTTTCGCTGCGCCCGGCACGATTGGCGGAACCACGGATGCTCCACCGACGTGTGGCCGGGAACCAGATCCAGAATCACCCGGATGCCGCACTTGCCGGCTGCACGGAAGAGCCGCCGCAAATCCGCGTTCGTGCCGTACCGCGGGGCCACCCGGTAGTAATCGCTGATGTCATAGCCGCCATCGCGAAACGGCGAGGCAAAACACGGATTGAGCCACACGGCGTTAACTCCCAGCCATTGAAGATAATCCAGCCGGTCGATAATGCCCCGGATGTCGCCGACGCCATCACCGTTACTATCATAATAACTCGGCGGATATATCTGATAAAACACCGCCTCATCAAGCCAGGCCGGATACGATTGTATCATGGTGTCTTTCCTGTGTCATTCCCGCGCAGGCGGGAATCCAGAATTGAACCGCGGATTGCGCGGATTTCACGGATTGTGTAAATTAACAAGACAAATGTTTTTAAGTTTCACGTTCCATACAATTCAAATATTTCTCTAGCTCTTTTTCCAATATCTTCTTCATAAGTAACATAAACCAGATCGACCTTCATGCGATCACATACATCGGCTTTTCTTTTGTCCCGTTCTCGTGTTGCGTTTAGCCCTTTTTCGCCTCCAAATTCATCAATAGCTTCATAATGCTGTATTCCCATATATTCGATAGCCAAATTATATCCTGGCAAATAAATATCAAAGTGTTGCGGACAAAGCCATAACGGACTGGCATGTTGTTGCACATTCTCTTTGCCAAACAAGTTCGCTATCGCCTCCATTAACATTTCTTCATTAACCCATGTTTGCCTATTCTTTACATCTTGATACCGTCTATACATATATTTATAAGCATCATATAATGCATCAACGGCTTTTTCAGGGCTTTTGAGATTCTCGATATCAAAAGAATTTGCATATCCCTCCAGTATAATACTGCACCATTCATAGTATTGCATAATGAAATTATAATCCACATCAAGATTGTTTTCCCACCAGTTAATCTTTTTGAAGCAAAGGATAATATCATCTGGAAGTACATTAGTATTAGTTTTCGTAATTAATTCATAATACATTTCTATGAAACTCTTAGAGTCTCGCCATTCGCCATCCACAAACACTCTGCTTATCTTTGGATAATAACACAATGGACTAAACCTTCTCATTAAATACAATTGCCGTTCTGGCATTTGGCATATTTGACTCTCAAGTGATTCCAGGACAATGTCGTAAATTATACGATCCGCCCCGGATATACTGAAGTGTGGATTATATATAATATTGTCTATATGGGCCTCATGTCCAGTTTGCAAATATTTTTCCAGGGCCTTTTTAACGTCGCAGATAACCTCTTCGTAATTGAGAACATTTTTGTATATCTCTTTAGCTCTAACCGATGCCCCAATAACAATTAAATCCTCAAGCTTATTGCTTGTCTTCTGCGGCTTAGGTTCTACTTTTATTTTTAAATGAGCATACTCCCTTTCATTGTCCAACAATGAACTTGCCAACTCTTGGATAACGTCCACCGATGTTTCGAAATAGTCACAAATCATTTCTTGTAAAGCATTATTGATGCCTGAGGAATTAATCGAAGCGTAAACGACCGCTTTTAACATATAATTCGCCCGCGATATAAAAAATGGAGAAGTCGTGTTATATTTATTGTCTAGAAATTCCGTAGCTTTATTAAAATTAAAACCATCTTCGCGACTTCGACCAAGTAAAAGATTGAATTCCGTATAAAACGAATGTGGAGGGCATACCATGCGAAATATATTTACACATTCGGCAAATTCTTTATGAGAAAAATGCAAGCGAAACATTCCGCCATATCCTGACCAGGTGCTATCGCCTTTCTTTATGCTTTCTTCGTAGAATCTCCTGGCCCCTTGTTCGTCTCCTGCCGCCCAGGCAAGATCGCCTTTTTTGGTAAGCCAGCCATCTCTCGTTTTGTCAACCTTATCAATCGCCTGATAAGCCATATTGGCGCGAGTGTAAAATTCAGGATGATCCCAATAATCGGCAAATAGTTTTTTTACTCCAAGTGTATCCAATATATAATACAATTCTTCTGTCTTTAACTCTTTATCGAACTTTTTGCTGTGACATATTTCGCGAACAATAAGAGAGGCAGTAGTCCATAGCCCGTTATTATCTTCCCAGAATGCTTTCGGCATTATCATGATTGACGACTTCCCCTGTTATGCAACCGTTGATATATTGGCATATACTCATTTAAATTATCATATATCTTTTTCATCTCTTCCAGTCGGTGTCCAATAAAACGATGGGCAAGCTTTAATGTGTTTTGGTATTTACGCTCTATTTGATCTCTGCGTTTTTTTCTTGGCTTTTCCAAAAAATAATAAGCTATTATCTCATCTAGCACTCCGGGATCGGAACAACGAATAGCTTCATCCAGAGTTTCTGCTTCAGTTACTGCAGCAATCTTGGAAAATAAATTGACAATAACTCGGTCGTTATATTTGACATAATAATCCTCAGGATGGCAATCCATATAAGCACTTATTTGTGCGGAGGTGCGGCCGGGAAAAGCCTCAGGCAATATAAATAGACCAATAATATCCTCCGTTGATTCAGCTTCATGGGCGTCGATTAGAGCTTGCCCCCAAAATAGCTTGATATGAGAAGATGATTCAATATCAACGTTGAATTCTCCGTATGTTATTACCCCTCGAACAGGTATTTTCTGCCTTAGCATTTCAATGATAAATAGTCTGGATAACGTTATAATATCATCATGCAATGTTCCATTGCAACCGGTTATTTTGGAGTAAAACAAAATCGTATCGGAGAAATAAATAACATCAAAGTCAGGATTCATCCTTCTTAGTGTCAAATTGCTTACAAACTTTTTAAGTATCGTGGGTACGCTTAACTTTCTAGTTTTGATCATATCTTTGAAACCAAGAATATCGAGATATGCAAATAAACGATTCTCATCCATTAAATCATCCACTCTTTCCATTACCAAAATGTGTATTCATTCGTGTCCATTCGTGTTTATTAGTGGCAAAAAAATAATGACTCCATGCTGTTGCATGTCCCGGTGTTGGCCAAACGAAGCCCTTCCGGGGCCGATATTTTTCATAAATTTGATGTGGCCGCATTATAGCCGGGCGGGGCCGACCGGGCAAACGTAATGTCCGGCCCGGATGGTCCCTTTATCAGCGCGAACCTCTTGAGCCTCGGCGGCGGGCCGGTTAGCGGGCGGGACCGATAATTTGTTGATTCGGGGCCGGAAGATAACGGCGGCAGGTCCGATAGCCTATAGATTCGGGGCCGGGGGCTTCAAGGGTTGGATATGAACATGGGCGATGTTGAGGCCGAACATGGGCGATGTTTTGCCCGAACATGGGCGATGTTTTGCCCGAACATGGGCGATGTTTT
>CAZOCV010000106.1:0-12163 GCA_964578395.1 uncultured Pirellulales bacterium | reverse complement strand
AGCGTTCAATGATTTTATCAATCGAAATAATATGCAGCGTCGAAAGCACAAAAACCCCGGTTTCGGCGGCCGTCAGGGCGATTTTGATGGTTTCATAATCGCGCATCTCGCCAATCGCGATAACATCGGGATCCTGCCGCAGCGCCGCCCGCAGACCGTTATGGAAAGAGTGCGTATCCTTGCCTACTTCCCGCTGGCGCACGACACCCTTCTTGTTGACGTGGAGATATTCGACCGGGTCTTCGATGGTGATAATATGTTTTTTTTGATGGCTGTTGATATGGTTTATCATCGCCGCCATGGTAGTGGTTTTGCCCTGACTGGTGCTGCCGGTAATCAAAACCAGCCCCTTGGTGTAACCGGCGCACTGGGCGACAACGTCCGGCAGAAACAATTCTTCAATGGTTCGCGGCCTCTCCGGCAAAATGCGAATAACCGCTCCCACCTCGCCGCAAAAATAGGCCACATTGATGCGATAGCGGGCGGAGCTGTCCGCGGACATAAAGTCGTAATCAAGGTTTTGTTCAAATCGCTGCCGCTGCTCCTCCGATAAAAGCTCCAGGCTTAACTTTCGGCTTTCTTCAGACGTCAGAGGCTTGGTGCTGACCGGAACCAGTTCGCGGGCGACGCGCAATAATACCGGCGCATGCGGGCAAATATGAATATCCGCGGCGTTTTTCTTGCGGGCAAAGTCCAGTAATTCTTGAATGTTCACGGCTCATATCCTCCCGATGGTTAGTATATGTTGCGGAAAAGAATGTTTGTCATTCCCGCGCAGGCGGGAATCCAGTATTTCCCTCTGGATACCCGCTTTCGCGGGTATGACAGTGTCGCGCCAAGGCTTTTCGCAACAGGAACTAGTTAGTTACCGCTTTACGTAACCTGATGTTGCTTCATAGTTTTTTTATCCGCTCCATAGCCTCGGCGATGTTTTCGTATCGGCCAAAAGCGCTGACTCGGAAAAAACCTTCGCCGCTGGGTCCGAAACCGCTGCCGGGCGTAACCACGACGTTGGCCTGCGAAAGCAGTTTATCGAAAAAGTCCCAACTGGTCAGGCTGCCGGGCGTTTTGACCCATACATAAGGAGCATCCTGGCCGCCGAAAACGCTATAACCGAATTCCGCCAGACGCGTGCGAATCAGGTCGGCGTTCTTCATGTAATAATCGACCAGCCCGCGAACCTGCCTGCTTCCTTCCGGGCTGTAAACAGCCGCCGCGGCGCATTGGACGGGATACGATACGCCGTTAAATTTAGTGCAGTGGCGGCGATTCCAGAGTTTATGAAGTTCCACGGCCTCTCCCGCCGCTGTGCGGGCCTTGAGAACCTTGGGAATGACCGTATAAGCACAGCGCACGCCTGTAAAACCGGCGTTTTTGGAAAGACTGCGAAACTCAATAGCGACCTCTTTGGCCCCGGCAATTTCATAAATCGAATGCGGAATGCCGGGATCGCGAATAAACGCTTCGTAGGCCGCATCAAAAAGAATGACCGCGCGATTTTTTCGGGCGTACTCCACCCATTGCGTCAGCATTTCCTTGCTCGCCACGGCGCCGGTGGGATTATTGGGATAACACAGATAAATAATATCAACCGGCCTTTTGGGCGGCACAGGGGTAAAATGATTGGCCTCCGTGCAAGGAATATAAACAATTTTTTCATACGTGCCGTTGTCGCTTGCCGGGCCGGTGCGTCCGGCCATAACATTGGTGTCCACATAAACCGGATACACCGGGTCCAGAACCCCCACGACATTGTCCAGACTGAAAATTTCCTGAATATTTCCGGTGTCGCACTTGGCCCCGTCGCTGACAAATACTTCATCGGGGGCAATATCCGCTCCGCGTGCGGTAAAATCGTTGGCAACAATCGCCTCGCGGAGAAAGCCGTAACCCTGCTCCGGGCCATAACCGCGAAACGATTCCACGCGGCCCATTTCATCTACGCCGCGATGAAAAGCCTCGATAATCGCCGGCGGCAGCGGCAACGTCACATCCCCAATGCCCAAACGGATAATGTTCGCCTCCGGATGCGCTTCCTTAAAAGCATTCACCCGACGGGCAATTTCCGGAAAAAGGTATCCGGCCTTGAGCTTGAGATAATTTTCATTAATAGTAATCATAGTCTCTTTCTTCATAAAAACGATGGACACAGCCACATGAGCCAACGGACGCATAGCATAACGGCAAGACAGGGATTAAACAAGGAGGTGTTAGGCAAGAAAAAAGAGACTTTAATGGCTGAAACGATTTTTCTCCTGGCGCACCCAGGCGATGGCCTGCCCCAATCCCCGGTCGTTGCAGCGAAAATCATGTCCGGTTAATACATTCAAGGCTCTCAGCGCCGCGTATTGATGGCCTCCCCGCAGGCATACCAGTTTGGCGACGTAAGGCAGGCCGTATTTATCGCCCATCCGCCCCAGGGCCTCCGCCGCGGCGCAACGCACCAGGGCGTCTTTGTCCACCACGGCGTCATAAAGTTTGGCTTTGGCCTGATGCGCCCGTAACGTCCCCAAGGCCTGACAGGCGGCCACCCGTACTCGTGAGTCCCGGTCATTCAGGCAGCGAATGAGGACCGGAATGCTTTCGGGGCTGCGCGAAGCGGCGAGATTTTTAATGGCTCCTTCACGAACACACGGATCAGAATGGCCTAATAGCCCGATCAACTTTCCGGCGGAGAGCGTTTGCCCCGCTTGCGCTAACGCCGCGGCCGCCGCAGCGCCCATCAGGTTTTGACGTTGAAACTGTCGTCTTGTCCATGTTCGTTCAAATAAGGAATCCATTAAAAGACACTTCTCCAATGGTACTCTACGATATAAGTCCCCGGCAGCCAAGCCCCCATAATAAATACCAACTATTTTAAGCCCGATAACCCGTTTTCCGAACCGGAATAATCGCTTCATTCCGTATAAACCGAATTCATTCACACAAGTATAAAGGTGACGCGCATCCTGCCCGCGATACGAGTTACGTTTTCCGCAACAGAGGTGAATTACTCATGCTCGTATTCAACCAAATTTCCGAGGGGGCGTAAATAAATCGTTTTTGCCAAGCGCCGGCCGTGGCCCGACAGGGTTTCCTCGCCATACATCAATTCCACCTTCACCGCATGGGGGCAGGCGGCTTCGGCGGGCCAGCTTTTTTGCCAGACGTTTCCATCGAAATAAGAAAAACTCAGGTCGTTCAGTGTCACCCACATTTGTATCTGTTCATCCGAAGGCGTCGGGGATGATGCGGGCGATTCTTCAGATTGATAGAGGCGCGTAAACAGACGCATGGTCTCCCCCGGTCGAGCAGGCGACAGGATGTAACGCACCTGCGCGATATCCACCGGCGTCAACCGATAACTCGGCTGGGTAATCCAAAAAACCGGCCCCACCGTATTGGCCGCATCCGTCGGGCGCACCATAAATTTATAATCATCGCCGCTTTCGCCGTTCCCGCGATACACGTTGCGTAAATCGCCTTCAATCAAGCGCAGAAGATAACGGGCCTCGTCCATGGTCTGCGACCAGGCGGCAATCTCTTTGCGGCAATGCTGTAATCGCTGCAAAGACCATAATACCAGCAGCACCAGCAATCCCATAACCAGCAGCGACACCAGTAATTCCACCAGCGTGAAACCCTGTCTGCTGCGTCGAACGAGTTTCTGTGGCCAAAGCACAGGCGTGGGGAGTTGAGCTTTTCTGGTATTAAGGCGATGATACATGTTGAGCGGTCGGTTCACGATAAACCAGAGTAGCTGCGCTAATCTGCCTTTCATGGTCGATTTCCGTCCAAAACACCCAGGCTGTCACTTTTTGCACTGCGGGGTCTGAAGTCGGCTTGATCTCCATACGATAACGAAACCTTTCATCTTCATTTTCCCAGCCAAAGTCTCCCTGAATCACATCGGCGCCGGCCGGCGGCTGTTGGGCTTGAACATATTTTTCCAATAGTTCATCCAGCCGCCAGGCGGCCTGCTGATAGTGTCGGGCCGTGTAATGATGCCGGGCCAAACGTGAAAATAATCCGATGAGAATCATCGCGCCCAAGGCAAATATGACCACGGCGCATAGTACTTCCACCAGGGTAAAACCATGCGGCGCGGCCCCTTTTCGTGTCGGCGTAATGTTATTCATAACCTTCCCCGGCGGAAGCATCCATGCTTCTTTGCGTTGCTTTCCAGTCCGCCAGCGACCCGGCAAAAACAACCATCTTGCCCCCATACGGGGCCAGTAATATCGTGCGCACGTCCTTATCGGTCGCCAGCTCGATTTGCACCGGCTGACTTTCGCCCAGCCGGTCAAAATCAATATCCACCCGCCCTCGATGAAATAATTTATCGCCCAGACATACACACCGGAGCCGAACATCCTCATCCAGGCGATGTAACTGCAAATATGGATTCATATTCTCATCGGAGGTATTTATATTCGCTAAATCGGCATCCTCCGGCTTGCGCGCGGATATCTGCGCCAATTGTACGGTTTGTGCATCAATATCCAGAATCAGCCGGCAGGCCTGTCTTCCCTCCATGGCCAGCAATCGTCCCTGTCGCGCCGCCGCCGTCACCAGGCCGCAGCTTTTGCGCAGGGCCACGGCGTTGAGCCGTCCCGCCATCGGACCCGCCGCTAAAACCAGCAATAATACCGCCAGCGTTAATACCGCCAGCAATTCCAGCAGCGTAAATGCCGGCCGAACGGTACATCGAATTAAGCGCGTTTTTCCGGGCATGGCTTACTCATTTACAATATCCGCATTGTATTCTTCGCCGCCGGGCTGGCCGTCCTTGCCGTAACTGACAATATCGAAGGATTTCGTGTTCTTCGTTCCCGGGCGCAGATATATCAGCGCCCGGCCCCAGGGATCCATTAGCTGCTTATCTTTGGCGTATGGACCGGCCCATTTGTCTTTTAATCCGGGCGGCGCCTCCAGCAAAGCTTTCAACCCTTCCGATGCTTCCGGATAACGCTGACAATCCAAAGCGAATTGCTCGACTTGCTGCGTCAATTGGTCAATTTGGGTGCGAGCGATATCTTTTTTGGCCTTATCCACCCGATTCAGGTAGGAAGGCACGATGAACACGGCCAGTAAACCAATAAGTAATATGACCACCAGCACTTCGACAATGGTAAATCCTCTCTCACCATAACGTTTTGCGGTAAAATATCGCGCAAGCATATCAGCCTCTTTAATCATTTTTTGTTCGGGTTGTTTTTCCATGCGATTATTATTCTAATTTTACAGGCCCGGCATAGCCGTTTCCATCTCGACAATGGGCAGCAGCGTCGCAGCGACGATAAAGCCCACGATGGCCGCCAGCAACACAATCAATATCGCCGGGAATAAAGTCATAAAGCGTTTCACGGCTATATCCGTTTGCCGATCCAAACTGTCGGCGATGCGCTTAAGGAGTTCGGCCAGTCGTCCGGTTTCCTGCCCCACGCGCACCGTCCGCCCCAATAAATCCCCGAACCAGTGATAGTCCCGCATCGCCTGCGCCGGAGAAACGCCCCCAAGCACCTGTTCCCGAATCGCGGCGATATCACGCGCCAGGGCGGAATTGTCCAGCGTTTCACCGACGACCCCCAGCGATTCAACCATACTGACCCCGCCTTCCATCAGAACCGACCAGGTCCGGGCGAATCGCGCCAGCGCCCAGCGATGATGCACGGAACCATAGATGGGAATCTGCAATTTTATCCGGTCTGCGATATATCTGCCCGCGCTTGTGCGTTTCCATAATTTCCACCCCAAAAATAAAATGACCAGCGCCGCGGCAATGAAAATTCCCCATCGCCGCAAATACGAACTCAGTCCCATCAGTATACGCGTCGGCGTCGGCCATAATGAGGAATCATTCGTCAGCGTCCCCAGCACTTGCGGCAAAATCCAGGTAACAATAATAACCAGAGAAATAATGCCCAGGCATAATACAAAACCGGGATACAGGCCGGCCGTAGTAATTTGTGCGCGCATCTGCTGCTGTTGCTCCAGCAGTCTTGCCAGTTGGCGCATGACATAATCAAGACGGCCGGTGGCTTCTCCGCCGGCGATAATGGATACATGCAGGCGGCTGAAACTGCGGGGATAATGATTCAGAGCCTCAGAAAACGATTCTCCAGATTTTAACCGTCCTATTAGTTCTTCCGCCAAAGCTCGCAGGCGTGGTCGTGATTTTCCCTCCCCCACCGCGCACATCGCTTCCAGCAGTCCCAGTTGAGCTTCCAGGGCATCCGCCAGCCGGGTAATAAACTCCACGCGCTCACGAACCGATAATCGCAGCCGCGATATATCCTTAACGGATTTTGCATGTCTTGCCGCCGATATCGTTGCGGAACCGGCTTCCAAACGGCGCGGAAAAATACCCCGGTTCGCTAATTGTTCGCGCGCCGCCGCAAGACTTTCCGCCATGATGCGGCCGCTGACCGCCTCACCCGAACGAGTTATCGCCTGGTAGTCATATTCTGGCATAGCTAAGGTTTTTCTAACTACATGTTTACAATTTCGGTTCGCTTAAGGAAGTATAAGCTCTTGTCAAACATAGAGAAAGAAAAATTATGACCGGATATGCGCGTCAGAGTGGGTTTTACCGCGATTTTCCGTGCCGGCCAGCAGTCGGGTGATGTTGCCCCGATGACGAACAACGACCATGGCCGCAATGAAAATGGCAAAAACCAGTAACGGCCACAGATGTAATATGTCCCAGCTTTGCATTTTCCAGACTAAAATCAGAAAAAACAGCGGAAATGCCACCGCCGCCGTTATCGACGCCAAAGACACATACCGTGTCATCCCCCACACCCCTGCCCAAATCAGAAACACCACCACGCCGGTTATCGTAAAATACGGCCAGACGCCTAATACCACCCCCAGCGACGTCGCCACCCCTTTTCCGCCGCGAAACCCCAGGTATATACTGAACATGTGACCAAAGATGCACGCCCCGCCTATGGCCAGCCAGGCCCATAGCCCCGCAATGGGAAGTACAGTAACATTGTCGCCAAAAGCTCGCTTCAATAACCACCCCCCCGCCAGAACCGGGACAAAGCCCTTGGCTACATCCAGGAAAAAACAAAGATAGCCCCATTTTCGCCCCAATAGTCGCCCGACATTGGTTGAACCAATATTGCCGCTGCCCCCCTTACGCACATCTACCCCTTTCGACCAACCGATAAGCAACCCGAAAGGAATTGACCCAAGAAGGTATCCGCATAACGGCCCTGCAATATAAGCCCATAATATCGATTTGCCGTCCATTCAATGATCCTTATCCAGTAATAATTCTTCCGCCTGCGACTGCAGCTCTCGGCGTTTGGGCAGGTGCCCGCCGAATACCGGCACCAAACCGCCCGGTACGGACGCCGCACAAAGCATCAGCCGGTATAATAAGGCCAGGGCGCCGGCATTCCCTATCGCGCCATCTGACTGAGGTGCTTGTGGATTTATTGCCATCGCAAAACCATAAATCACCAATCCCTCGGTAATTCCCAGGCCGCCTGGAACCGGAATGGCCGAGCTGATAGTCCAAATAATCGGCATGATGATAAGCACCTGAACAAAGCGAACCTGCTCAAAATGTAAACCCTGAGCCAGCATCCAAACGGACCCGACCGATGCTCCCTGTAAAAAAACCGTCAGCAGCAACGCCGCCAGCATGACTCCCCCGTGACCGCGGTACAATTGAATGGCTTCATCAATCCGCCGCAGAGAATCTGCCAGAGGCAGCCGCCTCAATATCCGTGCTACCAGCAAGGCGCGCCGCACCCGACGGCTCAAAAATAAAATTATCCCGGCTATCATCAGGCCCAATAAACCCCAGATAAACCAGCGCAATTGTACTCCGTGAAAGGCTAATTCCCGTCCGACAAACAAGCTGGCTATGGCCCCCACCAGCGCTATGCTCATCAGACCCACCACGCGATCCACCAAAACCGTTACGGCGGCCTCCAGCCGATTGCCTTTAGGGGTGTGTTGACCTATATACCATGCCTTCAGAATATCACCCCCTACGGAGCCGGGCATAAAATTATTATAAAATACCCCTAGGAATGTCAGTTGAATCGCCTGCCCAACCGAGATGCGCACCTGATGTACCGTCAGCAGCAACCGCCAGCGTATCGCCAGCAGGCCTTGTGTCACGATATAGGTCAACACTCCCATACCGGCCCAGAGAGGGTCTAATCCCGCCAAAGCCTGTTGAAAATGCTCCCGCGGAAGGCGATAAATCAGCCAGGCCAGCGCCGCCAGCGCCAATATCAGCCATAGCAGCGTATTTCGCTTTTTCCGCATCCGTTCATCCGTAACTCGTTCTAACCTTTTCAGTCCTGGATGGTCGATATTATACGGAGCCGTCCGCCTCCAGGCAACGGTTTGCTAAAAACAAAGCCGTGAACATTGACATCCGTGGCGTCGTAAGGTAAGTTAAGGCATAATGTTCGGTGCAAAAAGACAAAATCCGGGGTTTTTGATTATCGCAGTGTTGTCGCTGGCGTTCTCCTTGTTTGCACAAATCGCCCCCGAAGAAACCTCACCCATTCAACTCATGATCGATGTTGTTGCCTCAGAATCCACCGATTCGCAATTACGTTTCAAGCATGCGCTTGCCCTGGTGCAGGATCCTCAGGCGCATCAAGCCCTTATCGACTTGCTTACCCAAAGCACCGACCTTACCACCCGCACCATTATCTGCCAGGCTCTGGCCGCTCAGACGAATGGCCAGGGTGACCTTGTTAAGGCATATTTGCCTAAAATATTTATTGAACCCCTCGTAGCGACGTTATTCAACGATAATAAGGCTTTATATCAACAGGCCGCCGCCGCACTGGCGCAATGCCCGCCGGATATGGTGCACGACCGCTTATCGGAAGTCTTGGACGACCCGGAGCAACCCGTTCTTAACCGCCGCGCTGTTATTGAGGTAATGCCCCGGCTGCCGGGTAAACAGACTATTCTCATTCTTGCCAGGCTGATGGAAGACCCGGAACCGGAAATACGCGATGACGCCTGGGCCGCAATTAATGAACTTATGCCCATTCCCGCCGGCTATACATCCCAGACATTTCTGAGCGACATTTTACCTCAACTGAGAAAAATGAACGAAGCGGAATTTATGTTCCGCCAGTACCGTCACTTATATAACCGGTTGACCCAGATGAAAATTCGCGTCAACCAGTCCCAGCAACAAGCCAACGCCTGGCGTCAGGAGTTTCTCAACACAAAAACTCTCGAATTCAGTAAGATTACGGAACCCGCCCAACGTCTCGAAATGGTGAGTAAAGCCATGGATAAAGAAGCGGATCCGGCCTTACGCATTCAGGCTCTCGCCTGGGTAAATGACTGGCTGGCGGGAGGAGCGGTTCCGGCTACTCCGGTGGGCGGCCCATTGACTAAACTATTGTCGGGTTATATCAGCGACCCCAATGCCCAGGCGCGACGACTCTGCGCTGAAGCGTTAGAAAAAATCCCCTCTTTTTCGGCTGAAACCGCCGGGACATTACTTGACCAACTCAAACAGGAACCGGATCAATTCGCACAAGTTTCCCAACTGGACGCTTTGGGCACGCTGCGGTATATCCCCGCGGTTGATATCGCCATCGAATTATTACAACAGGAAAATCCGCGCATAAGTACGGCCTCAGCTAAAGCCCTGGGTGATATCGCCTCCGCTCAAGGTGACGCCCAAACCGTTGATATCGAACACATCATAAAAGCCATGGTGGATAAAAGCTCTCAACCGGGAAATCCCGCGCCGCTGCGGCTGCAACTGGTTACGGCTTTGGGAAAAATTACCGCCCAGTCGGCGCTGCGTTCTCCGGCTCGCGCCGCGGACGACACGCTGCGGCAGGCTCTGGATGATGATAATGCCGATGTTCGCACTCAGGCCGTCCGGGGTTTGCGGCATTTGCACAGCGCTGCCGTTATGCCTCTGCTCATCAATGGGCATAATATGCTCAATGATCCGGATGAAGCTGTTCGTTACGCCGTCCTCGAAGCGGTGAACCAGTATGGCGACCGGTCTCATCTCAAACCACTGCAGGAACGTCTTGCCGCCGAAGTCGCCAACGAGGCCCTGGCGCGTGAAATACGCAACGGGTATAATCGCATCTTTGCCACCCTGACGGTTGATGATTGTTTCAAAGAATTGGATATATTACGGCAATCGCCTCAACCCGATCAGCTATTAATGGATAAATGCGCCCAAGCCTTGCTGGAAAAAATAAATCAAATCCTTCAGGATAATCCCCCGGACGATGCGGCACGAATGCAATTATTGCAATTGGCATTAGAAACGGAAAATACCAGCGTCATGGAGACGATGACGGTGCAAATGCCTGCTTTGGCGGCATCATCGTCCGGCGAGGAGGCATTGAACCGTATTTCGGCCAAACTCGATACTTTAAATCAGGCTCAGATCGATACTCTCCGGCGCGCTGTGCGCTTTGTCGCCGCCCTTGTCAGTCCTTTAGAGAAATATCCTTCTGAACAATTAAGCCAGCAATGGAATAAACGCCGCAGCGATCTGGCGTTAGCGATGACTCAGCAACTGCTCGCCGCCCTGGAAGCCGATGATGGGAAAATTGATTTGGTCGACATTACTCTGCTTAAACAACTTAAAAATAATCTGGCTATTTCACCCGAGGCCACACGCCAGCAGCAGCGCCAGATATTGGAACAATATCGCGATAAATTACTTAATAAACCCAAGCCTGCCTCTCCAGAAATACCATCACAACCTGCTTCTGACAAACCGAAATCTGAATCAGGTGTCTCTCTCCAAGTCAATCCCGCCGAGGTAAAAGCACAACCCGCGCCTGAGGGGTAAGCATGGATCGCGAAACCATCTCCAAATTTGTAAAAATTATAATTGGTTTAACCGTAGCGGCGGCGTTGGGCTGGTGGGCATGGATGGGACTTAGTAAAGTATTCCAGGGGCCGCCGCATCCCCATCCCGCCAATCCGGCCCAGGCAGCGGAAAATTTTTTCATCGCGTTACAGCAGCCCGACCTTCAGGCCTGCTACAGCGCCCTGAGCCAGCAGCGAAAAACGGCCACCGGCGTCGGCTTGAATCTCAGGGACGATTATTATGGTCATTTTCAGCGCATTCGCCGCTATTTAGTCCAAAGGGCCGCTCCCGATTTTACGGTAAATATGCAAGTCGATCCCTCCGGCCGAACCGTGACTTTTGACAACGGCATTACCCTGACTCTCAAATTCGATACCACACGCGGCAATGACAATATGAACCATTACGGCATCGCCGAAATCAACGAATTTCCTATTGATGTCGCCCCCAGTTTGGGAGTTGAGGCACGAAATCGGGCGATGGATCAATTTATCGAATCTATAGAAACAGGTCGGGCCGAAAACAAGACTTCTTCCAGCCGCGAACAAGCTCTCATCAACGCCTACGATGAATATGTCCAGCTTGACATGCGCCATGTGATTATTGAGCAACTGATTGCTGAATACGGCACATCACCGGAAACCATAAAATTTATGCGTAAATTCGTTCGTGATGAAAAACAACCCCTTCATCTTCGCCATATTGTTGCAGAGCATATGGGTATCCCCCTTGAATCCAAGTAACCCCCCTTTCCCTGTAAATATGAACCGCCAAAAGTACAAAAAAATGCCGAATCGGCTGGCGTAGCCGATTCGGCAAACATTTGAGGGCTGTGTACTGCAATTGGATCAAGAACGACTTGAGGCTGAGACAGCCGACTCAAGATTTCTCGCCGGCGCAGGTACACGCTCAACGAAGGTTTTTGGTTTTTGTCGGGGTTGTCGTCGCTTGCTTACCTTCCTGTTATCTGTCGCTATATGGATAGGCAGCCGCAACTGGTCATAAAAATCCAGCGCCCGGCATACACTCCGCCAGCGGCAGTTACTTCTTGTACATTTCAGACCGTGCCCGAAGCACTCCTCATTACGTTCCTCCCTTTGAATGCGCCAGATAAACTCAACATCAGGCATCTGGCCGGTGGCCACGCCCATCATCATCGCCCGATGTTTTACAGCCTCCTTGCCAACCATGCCAAAATCTTCCCTTCAAGCTTAACAAGCTACCCAGTCCAGACAACTACCCAGACTTAGTTCCGATAATAACTATTATAGTTTATCACAAAAAACAGAAAAGTCACGTCAATCGAGAAAAATTTTGGTATTTTTCTCGAAATTATTT
>CAZOCV010000105.1:8493-12166 GCA_964578395.1 uncultured Pirellulales bacterium | reverse complement strand
CGGCCAGAAGAGAGGCGAGCTTTCGGTAACGATTTTTTCCCACTGATGCTGCGACTCTTTTCGCCGCATTTCCGTGACGATCACACGGGACAAATATTTATGAAGGGGCAGGTTCAGCTCCTGCATGAGGAAAGGGATAACCTGAATAAATTCGCTCAGCACGTTTTGGGGGTAATCGTGTGACGGTTCGCGCGGCGTCACCGACCACCGGCCGGTATCCGTGGTCATCTCGGCCTTCAAACGATATTTGCCCCAGTCCAGCAGAATCGTGATATACCGCGGGAACTCCGGAAGGCCGCGGCCAAAGTCCTGGCGCTGGGCCTGGGTGTATTCGCCGCCATCGACTTTATGAATCACCACCTTCTCACCGGTGAGATCCACGCCGCCGACGCTGGCGCGGGCCGACTCCGGCGGCGATTCCTCCGGGGCCGACTCGCTGACCTGGCTGAAAATCCGGCGGCACACGGGAGGAAAATTATCACGCGTATTTTTTTGCTTGCCGCTCTTGGTATAAGGCTTTCCCTCCATAATAATCACGCGCCAGTCGTCGGGATGGCGGCTGACTTCTTTTTCAAACACTTCGGCGAAACGAAGGCTTTTTTCCAGGCCGCTCAGGAACAGTCCGTGAAACAGGCCTTCCGTCTGGCCGCTGAAATGCCACTGCCCCTCATCGCTGTGAATAACGGCTTTGGCCTGCTTTTCATGAAACAGAAATTTCACTTCCAGCGCCCGGACTTCCTTGAGCGTGCCGCGAATGACGTTGACGATTTTTATTGACGAATCATGGTCCTGCGCCGATTCCCGCTCGTCGGCGGCCCGCACCGCCATAGCACTGGCGAGAGGATCGATTACTTCGGCGGGGGCGTTCTGCGATGACTTCTCCGGAGATATCATCGCGACGATGGAATCTTCCATTTGCTCCTGCAGCTTTTTCCGGTACGCCAGCACCTTCGTCAGGCCCTTGTTATATTGCTCGGCGGTGATGACCTGCCGGCTGAAATCCGCCTTTAATTTGGCTTCGAGACGGAGCAATTCTTCGAGTTGTTTTTCGATGAGTTCAATGTCCTGGCCTTCGAAGGCGGGGCCGTCCTGTGCCGAAAAACCGCAATAAAGCAGATACCCCAGCCCGCCCAGCAGCCCCAGCCAGGCCAGACCCGCAACCTCGCCGCCCGCAAAACATACTATCAGATGATAGGCCATAATTCGTATCGCAATATCAGAACGCCGCAGGAATCTGCCGGCAAACACACTACGTTTACCCGATTGCGGCGGCAAATGCAATCTTTTTAGCGACGTTTATCGATAATTTCCCGGTACAGCGTCAGCAGTTCCCCGGCGTGGCGATCCATCGAAACCTGCTCGTACAAACGCCGCCCCTCGACGGCCTCGGCCCAGGCCCGCCGCCGGACGGGGTCGCAAAGCTGAGTCAGGCCGTCCGCCAAAGCCGTGATATTGCCGGGCGAGTCGATAATATAGCCCGTTTGGCCGTGTTCGATAAATTCCGCCGCACCGTTACACCGCGTTGTCAGGGCGGGCTTGCCGGCCGCCAGCGCCTCCATCACCACCCGCGAGCAGGCATCGTTCCAGGTGGGCAAAACCACCGCGTCGGCGAGATTCATCATCGCGGGCATTTTCGCTGTGGAACCCATGAACACCACCCGTTCGCCCAGCCGCCTGGCCCTGGGCCAATACGCGCCGTAATTGGCCCCGCTGACCACCAGCACGCAAAAATGATGCTGCGAGGGCACGTGTTCCAGCGCCGCCAGCAGCGGGTCCAGTCCCTTTAAGCGCAGGTTTTCCGCCGCGAAAAGCAAAATGGTTTTGTCGCCGCGACGGTCATACAACTGCCGCAGATGCCGGCCTTCCTGCCGCGCTTTTTCGCTGCGGAACCGCTCCACATCGACGCCGTTAAGCACCACGCGCAGCCGATGCTCATCGGCATGATAATCCTCGATGTACTGGCGGCGAACATAATCGCTGACGGCCGCGATCACCGGCCCGGCAGCGGCCGCACACAAATTTTGCTCCGCCTTGATATACTGCGTGCGGCCGCGATTGAACACGCCGGTCAGGCGCTTGCACCACGCCCACCGGCCAAACGACGCCGCATGGCGCAGTCCGCTGTGGCGCGCACTGCCGCCGCGCGGCTGATACACATCCGCCGCCGGCAGAGGAACCATGCTGTGAATGATGTCATAGCCGCCTTCGCGCCGCAGCGTTTCCGCCGCCTGATTCAGACGCGACAAATACGCCCCGCTCGGCGGCAGCGGCAGTTCCGCGCACGCATAAGGCGCATCCGGGGCATTATCGCCGCAGACGATAGGCGCGGCGACCGTCACCTGCACCCCGCGTCGGGCCAAAGCGCCGGCCATCTCGGAAGTGCTTCGCTCCGCGCCGCCGCGGCGAATATCGAATCGCTGTAAAATCAAAGCTGCCTTCATCGCCGTCCTTACGTTGTGCGCCGCCGCTCTAAGCGCCGAGCCATGCGCCGGGCCTTGCGCACCACGGCCCGACATAACGATTTTTGCGCCGAGGTAAGTTTATCGCCGCCGAAATAATGGCGGGCGAACCGCAGCATCTGCATCCGCGTCACCAGCGCCAGCGACGAATAATACAACTGGGCCAAATCCTTCACGACCCATCGCCGCTTGCGCAAATCCGGCCGAAACACCCGCTGCAAATCTATCAGCACCAGCCGCTCGGCGCCCGTTTCATCGCGCGACACAAACAAATGCGACAAATACAAATCCCGATGCACGTATCCCGCCCCATGCAGGCGGCGCACCAGGTCCGCCGCCTCGATAACCAGATTTTTCCGGTCGCGCAGCAGAATGTAGGTCTGAGCCGCTTCGTCCCAGCGCGGCAGCAGGCGTTCCAGCGCATCGGCGTCGGGCAATTCCTCGAGCATGACGAAACTGCGTTTTTCCCGCAGGCCGCGACGCTGCTCGCCCACCGCCACCGGCCGGGGTACGGCCACACCCGCCTGCGCCAGCCGCTGCGCTGACTGAAAATCGGACATCGCCGTCGGGCTGTTAGCGCGTAATTTTATCAGCCGCTCCCACCACATCCGCCACGAAGGCCGGCCAAAACGTTTGAGGTACAGGCCCGCCGGCCGCCCCTGCACATCCAGTTCAAGCCGAATCCGCTGGCGCGTGCCCAGGCCTGGTTTTTCCAGCCGCTGCCCCGCTTCATAGGCGAATACGCCCGCCAGTGTATCCAGTCCGGCCGAACGCAGCGCCGTTTGATAATCCGCGTGCATCAGGCCGCTGCCCTCCGTCAAAGGCACGTAAGATTCCCCGCCATAATAGGGACGGCCGGGCGCAAACGCCCGCTCCGCTACGCTTGTCTCGCCCGGCGCCTGGGGTGATGCTATCTTCTTGTCGCGTGGTTCCGGCGTCATCATCATATCAAAAAAGTACGTTTACGCAAATGGTGCGATGGTGAAGAACCCCTCGTTCTCACGAGGGGCTAACAATACCAGCCCCGGGTGATAACCCGGGGTCGAACGCCCTGTGCATTCCTGTGCGTCCTGCCTGTTCGACCCACGATTATCATCGTGGGCTTACAGCCCCGGGTGATAACCCGGGGTTCTTTTACTTACGCAGCACATGGTGCGTCGGTGAAGAACCCCTCGTTCTCACGAGGGGCTAACAATACCAGCCCCGGGTGATAA
>CAZOCV010000105.1:5089-8393 GCA_964578395.1 uncultured Pirellulales bacterium | reverse complement strand
GGTGAAGAACCCCTCGTTCTCACGAGGGGCTAACAATACCAGCCCCGGGTGATAACCCGGGGTCGAACGCCCTGTGCATTCCTGTGCGTCCTGCCTGTTCGACCCACGATTATCATCATCAGTCGTAGGGTGGGTCTTCAACCCACCGCGAAACGGACAAACGATTCGGCGGGTCAGATATTCACCGCGAAACAGACGAATAATTCGGTGGGTCAGAGACCCACCCTACTCTTTGATTCCATTTTTTATTTTTTACCGCTGCATTAAAAGCAGCGTCAGGGTCATGGTTTGCAAAACGCCGGCCAGCAGCAAACAGGTATGCACGTGATCGGAGCGCGGCTCAAGGCCGGTGCCGAAAACCGCCGCCAGCACCAGGCACAATATCACCAGCATCTGCGTCAAGCCGGCCAGCAGCTTGGTGACGGAAAATTCCGCGAAGCGATGCTGGCGGTTGAGAATTTTCACTTCTCGCAAAATCTGCGCCAGCAGCATTTTGGTCTGAGGCCGGCGCACGCCGCGTTCGGTTGACTCCTCGCGCCGCTCATCAATGTCCGACGCCGCTGTTTTTTTAGGGTGTATCTTGGCGACGGTTTCGGCCGGAGGATGCTCGCGCGGCGGCACGCGATCCGGCGGACGGCGTTTGCCGCGTTCGCCGCGATGGTCGGGCAATTCCGCCGGCAATGGCTCCTCCATCACCGCGATAATGGGCGCAGGGGCCTTAACTTCCGCTATCGGCTCAACGGAAGGACCCGCCGCCTCCGTAGGCGGAAGGGTGTTATCGGCCGGCGTCGCAAGCCGGGGCGTTTCGTCGCCGCCCGGCGCTGCGCCGTAACGCAAAACGATATTGGCGGCCTCCTGCAGGTTCACCGCCTGATAATCGGGTTTGGCCTCGCCCCGCTGCACCAGCGACGAGCCGCGCTTTTCCAGCAATATCGTGCGGCAGCCGGCCGCCGCGCCGGCGCGAATGTCGCGGTCGTCATCGCCGATCATCCAACTGGCCGAAAGGTCGATATCCAGTTCCGCCGCCGCCTGCAGCAGCATCCCCGGCCGGGGCTTGCGCAGGTCGCTGTCGAGCCGATACTTTTCCACCGGGGCTTCGGGGTGAAACGGGCAGTAATACAGCCCATCGAGATATACGCCCTGCTCCGCCAGCAGCTTGCGAAAATAATCGTGAATGGACCGCAGCTTTTTTTCCGTCAGCATTCCCCGCGCCACGCCCGACTGATTGGTCACCACCACCAGCAGATAGCCCCGCTCCTTGAGCAGCCGCAGCGGCGCGGCCACACGGTCCAGCAGCCGGACCTGGCTTTCCTCGGTGAGGTAGTCGTAATGTTCGATCAGCGTGCCGTCGCGATCCAGAAATACGGCTCGTTGGGTCATAGCCGTCACCTTTCCTCGTTAGCGCCGCCGTTGTAGCGTTCCAGCACCTGCGCGATGATGTTCGTGGTGCTCTTGCCCGCCTCCAGCGGCATCAGCACCACTCGCCCGCCGTGCGCCTCGACCCATTCCTGGCCGACTACGTTACCCTGCCAGTCGGCGCCCTTGATGAGAACGTCGGGACTGACGGCTTCGATAATCGCCTGCGGGGTTGCTTCATCGAAAATAACCACGTAATCCACCGCCTCCAGCGCACCGATGAGGGCGGCGCGATCATCCTGTTTGAGAATTGGGCGGGTCGGGCCTTTGATGGCGTGCACCGAGCGGTCGCTGTTAATCGCTACTATCAGCACGTCACCCTGCGCCTTGGCGAAATGCAATAACTTGATATGGCCGGGATGCAAAATATCAAAGCACCCGTTGGTAAACACCACCTTGCGGCCCGGCTGGCGCTGCCATGATAAATCCGCCAGCAAACCTTCCAGGCTGCGATACTTGCCCCGCTGGCCGTGGCGATCGCGCGCCAGATCGGCGAGGATTTCCTCCCGACTGACCGGCGTGCTTCCGAACCGCTCCACCTCCAGGCCGGCCGCCGCGTTGGCCAGCCGCACCATTTCCGCCACCGACGGCGCCGCCGCGGTAAACGTTCCGCCCGCCAGCAAACCCAGCATCGCCAGCATCATGTCGCCCGCGCCCGTCACATCATAAACCGTTCGCGCCCGCGTCGCCAGCCGTTCCCCGAGAAATTGCGAATCATTGAGCCGCTGGTACAGATAAGCGCCTTCCTTATCAAGCGTCACCGCCAGAGACGTAAAATGATATTTTTCGACCAGCCGGGCCGCCGCCGCCTGCCAGGTTTGCTCGCCGTCAATAGTCATCCCCGTCGCCAGTGCCAGCTCGCGCCGATTGGGCTTGATCATCCACGCCCCGCGATAGCGCCGGTAATCGGCCGTCGCCGCCGGATCGACAATCACCCGTTTGCCCGCCGCCGCCGCGGCCTCAATCATCGCCTGGCAACTCGCCTCATCCAGCACGCCCTTGCCGTAATCCTGCAAACATACCACATCGCATTGCGCCAGCCCGATGCGAAATCGCTCGATGAGTTTTTGGCGCAGGTCCGCCGACACATCCTGTCGCTGTTCTTCGTCAATGCGCATCAACTGCTGGCGATGCCGATGCTGCGCCAGGCCGATGATGCGCTCCTTGCTGGTGGTGGGCCGGTGCGAATCGACCACTAATCCTTCCACATCGACCCCCGGCAATGCGGCAAGTTTTTCCCGCAGCCGCCGCCCGTTCTCGTCATCGCCAATCACCCCCAGGCAGGTAACGTTCGCCCCCAGTGCCGACAGGTCCGCCGCAACGCTGCCCGCCCCGCCGGGCCGCTGCTGCCGCTCGGTAACATTCAGCACCACCACCGGCGCTTCGGGCGAAAGGCGTTCGGCGTTGCCGAAAGTATAGTGATCGAGCATAAAATCCCCCACCAGCGTCACCCGCGTCGCCCCGACATTTTTAAGCAATTCCATCAATCGCGCCGTCATAATTTCTTCCTGTCAGCCATGTTGCCCAAGGGTGACGCGGGCATCCTGCCCGCGTTCCTTCGAACCGCCAAACGCGTTTATAATGCGAAAAAGGCTCGTGGGTGGCTGCCCATGACTCTGTTTTAGTTTGGGCGACACGCCCTGTCAGCCAGCCGTGCGTCGATGGCGGCACACAATAACTCCCGTCCCGCCGTAATATGCATCTGCACCTCCAGCCGCCGCAGAGCGGGATTATTTTGCATCTCCTTATACGCCCTGAGTTTAACCCAATCTTTGGCCGTCGTCACGCAAAAATCCGCCTGATGGCGCTGCATGGTCCGCCCTATGGCCCCAACATCCGCAGGGCGATAATGGTGGTGATCCGCAAAAATCATAAGCTCCGCCACCTC
>CAZOCV010000105.1:0-4989 GCA_964578395.1 uncultured Pirellulales bacterium | reverse complement strand
CCATCATCCAGCACCAGCACCTCGGCATGATGTTCGGCGATAGCCTCGCGCCCGCCCCGCACGCGATCACTATCGACGATGACGGGCACATCGGGCAGACTCGCCCGCAGCAGTTGCACTTCATCGTTAGCGCCGTCGGCGGCCGCTTTGTAGCCCCGGCACAAAACCGCCGGCCGGTTGCCGCGCTGCCGCAGATAAGCGCACAACCAGATAACCATCGGCGTCTTGCCGGTCCCGCCGGCGGTGATATTGCCGATGGAAATCACCGGCCGCTCCAGATGAAAAATGTCCGCCGCACCGCTGTCGTAACGGCGATTACGCTGCTGCACCCCCCACCGGTAAACTCCCGCCGCACCGCGCAGCGCGCTGCGCAATATCACCGGAACCACCCCTTTGGCCTCACCGCTCATGATCGCCCTGATGTGCACCTTGCAGGCGTCTCCCGGCAATATTATCGCGGATTAAATTTTTTTCAGGATGTACCGGATGAATCCCATTCATCCTATAAGGCACAATCTTGTCAATAATGTCTGTTTATTTTTAAAATCCGTGTTAATCCGTGATAATCCGTGGTTAATAATCCGTTTTTAACGCATTTTGGCGATAATCGCATCGGCCATTTGCTGTGTGCCGACCGCGGTCGGGTCATCGCGCTGGGGTTTCATATCGTAAGTAACGTCCCGGCCTTCGGCGATGACGGCGGCGACGGCCTTTTCCAGCTTGTGAGCCTCCGCCATCAGCCCCAGATGCTCCAGCAGCAGCTTGCCCGATAAAATCAGCGCCGTCGGATTTACCTTGTTCTGCCCGGCGTATTTGGGCGCACTGCCGTGCGTCGCTTCGAAGATTGCCTTGCTGTCGCCGATATTGGCGCCCGGCGCAACACCCAGGCCGCCCACCAGCCCCGCGCACAAATCACTGAGAATATCGCCATACAAATTCGGCAGCACCACCACGTCGTACAATTCCGGCTTCTGCACGAGCTGCATGCACATGTTGTCCACGATGCGGTCTTCGAATTCGATATCGGGATACGTCGCGGCCACCTCGCGGCTGATGTCCAGCCATAAGCCGTCGCTGAATTTCATGATGTTGGCCTTATGCACGCTGGTGACTTTTTTGCGGCCATACTTACGGGCGTACTCAAACGCAAACTGCACGATGCGCCGCGTGCCGAAAACGGATATCGGCTTGATACTGATGCCGCTGTCGGGCCGCACTTGCCGCTTGCTGTGCTTATTAATCCATCCGATTAATTCGGCCGCAGCGTCGCTGTCTTTGGCAAACTCGATGCCGGCGTACAAATCCTCCGTGTTTTCCCGCACCAGAACCAGATCAATATTATCGTATTTACTGCGGACACCGGCATAACTTTTGCACGGCCGAACGCAGGCATACAAATCGAAGTGCTGGCGTAAATGTACATTAATACTACGGAATCCCGTCCCTATCGGCGTGGTAATTGGGGCCTTCAGGGCAATACCGTTGGCCGCCACACTCGCCAGCGTGCGTTCCGGCAAGGGCGTACCTTCCCGCTGCATCACATCCACGCCCGCCTCCTGAATATCCCATGCGATACGCGCCCCCGTCGCGTCCATGCAGCGCCGCGCCGCCTCGGCAATCTCCGGCCCGACGCCATCCCCGCGAATTAACGTAACTTTATGCAAAATAAATACCTCCGACATTATCGGAACTTCCCTGTTTCGGCCACAAACCTGAAATCCTATCGAACAGCCCCTAAAGAGTCAATTTTTTACCCCCCAAAAAGCCTTTCCCGGCCATTTGGGCGGTTTTTCTCACCAAAATGATGCCAAAAAAAGCTAAATTTGACCTAACTTTTTGCCGAATAAGGTCTTGAGACGGTCATCCGAATGCCTGATTATATTTACTTGACGAGGCTTGCAAGCAATCTTATACTTCTGCACGCCCGCAGGGTTCGATAAGTTGTGAGAAACTGGTTAAAATATACGTAAATTGCTATTTTACAAAGGGTTATTGATGGCAGCACCGAAACGAAAAGCTCCGCCCAAAAACGAAAATACGTCTCCGGAAAAGAAACGGCGCACAGGACGGACCAAAAAAGTGACCTCCGACCCCGCCGCCGATACCCTGGTCCAGGTTCAGGATGCCCCGTCGGCTGAGCAAACGCAGACGGAGGTCATTTCCCTGAATTCTGATGAAGACGCCCCCCGGTCGCCTCTAACCGAGGCACAACTGGCACATTTCCGTGCTATATTGATACAGCGGCGACGGGAAATTTTGGGCGACGTGGACATCATGAGCGGCGGCGACGGCAAAGGCAATCGCCAGGACAATTCCGGCGACCTGTCCAGCATGCCCATCCATATGGCCGATATCGGCACCGATAATTACGAACAGGAATTTACCCTGGGCCTGATTGAAAGCGACCGCAAACAACTCGAAGATATCGATCGCGCGCTGGCAAAAATTCCCCGTGGTGAATATGGTATCTGCGAAGGGACCAATAAACCCATCAATCTGGCCCGGCTGGAAGCTAAACCGGAAGCACGCTACAGCATTGAATTCGCCCGTAAACTCGAAAAGGGGCTGGTGCGCCTGCCGGAAGGACGAGAAGACCCCTCCTACGCCGACAGTGACGATTACGAATCAGAATCGAACGCAGAACACGAAGAATAATTCCGACAGAACCATCAACCCGTCGAGAATGGTATTCGCCGGTCGCGGCGCGGGTTCAGCGACGGATGCCGCTAATATAACTCAATTTTAATATGGCCAATAAATCATCTACGCGCGTTCCCGCCGAATCATCCGCTGCGCCGCCCCACGGGGAATCCGCGGCCAAAAGCCTTTTCGCCCATCTGCGTTTATGGCTGGTGGCTCTGGCGGCGTTTACGGCCGACCTCTGGACCAAAGAGTGGGCCATACGCACGATCGGCTTGCCCCCGCAAACAGCCGAAGATGTCATGAACTGGCGGCCGGTCGTCCTGGTGGAAAATTTTCTTCGTCTGGCCACCGTCGAAAACCCCGGCGCCGTGGCGGGCGTGGGCGCGGGAAAAACCCGACTGCTTATTCTCGCCTCGGTGATTGCGCTGGGATTTCTTTTCTGGCTGTTCTGCTGCACCAGACCCAAAAATTACGTACAGCACATCGCGCTGGGTTTGCTTTTCGGCGGGGCGCTGGGCAATTTGTACAATCGCCTCTTTAATAACGGCCTGGTCATTGATTTCATCGAAATGGACCTGCACTTCAATATTGATATCGCCGGCCGGCGCATCTGGCAGGCCAGTCCCTGGCCCACCTACAACCTCGCCGATGTCTGGCTGTGCCTGGGCGTCGTAATCTTGCTGGTCGCCGTCTGGCGTTCCGGCGGGCTGCATCTCCACCGGGATATTGCCGCCGAAAAATAAATGCCCCGTCACCTCCCTGAACGCACCTTGTTATCATCGTCGATTTCGATTATGATTCTCGCAACTATTGAACAGGGTGTTGTATGGATACGCAAGTAGTGTTATTAGGCGTGATATGGTACATTGTGTTCGTATTTTCCATATCATGGCACGAAGCCGCTCATGCATTAATAGCGCGTAAATTGGGAGACGCGACGGCTTCCGGAGGCGGCCTGGCCACGCCTAATCCTCTGCCGCACATTCGCCGTTCGCCCATCGGCATGATCATATTCCCCATCGCCTCCTACCTGCTCAACGGCTGGATGATGGGCTGGGCCAGCGTCCCATATGATCCATATTGGCAAATCAACCATCCCCGAAAGTCGGCCTGGATGTCACTGGCGGGACCGGCGGCCAATCTTTCGCTGGTTATCGCCGCGGCGATATTCATTCGCGTCGGCATCGCGGCAGAATGGTTTTATGCCCCGGAAAGCATCAATTTTACTCAGGTCGCCGCAACCCATAATGACGGTTGGCTGCACGGCGCCGCCATTGTGGTTAGTATCGTTTTTTCGCTGAATTTCCTCCTGTGCATCTTCAATTTATTACCCCTGCCGCCGCTGGACGGCAGCGGCCTGGTTCCGTTGTTTGTAAGTGAGGATTCCGCCCGTCGCTATTTTGACATCTTAGCGAATCCGGGCGCTTCCCTCTTTGGCTTAATCGTTGCCTGGCGTCTTTTCGGCTATATCTATCCCCACCTTCATTTATTGGCGATTAATGGTTTGTATGCCTTTCATTCCAGTTACCACCATTGAATCGGTTCATACCGATAAGAACACGACTATGACATCGTAACAATTTTTCGGCGGACATTTTGCTTACCCTGTCGCATTAAAAATACGAGCAACAACTGATGATGAAACCTCCCGCGCAAATACCGACGTTCATCGAAGGCGAACGACTGATTATCCGCAAACTCGGCCTTGGGGACACAGACGATTTTTACCAAAATATCCGCGACAAGGAAATCGTCAAATGGACCGTCGAAATCCCCCATCCCTACCCCAAAGCGGACGCGGCCCGGTATATTCGGCGCTCGCTGCGAATGTGGCGGCAGGGCCAGGAATTCAATTTCGCCATCGTCCCCAAAATCACCGGCCGACTTATTGGGGAAGTACGGCTTTTGAACCTGGACAGGGAAGACCGTTACGCTTTATTGGGATATTGGCTGGGAGTACGTTTCTGGCGCTATAATTACATGACCGAAGCCGCCGGCCTGGCTCTGAAGTTCGGCTTTGAATGCCTTGGTCTGCATCGCATCAACGCCTATTTGTTCGACAAGAATATCGGCTCACGCCGCGTCATGGAAAAAAACCATATGCGGCAGGAAGGCACGTTCCGCGATGCCTGGCGGCGTTTTGGCCAATGGCACGACAAAGTTTATTACGCCATCCTCGAAGACGAATTCCGCAAGCACCATTCCTTCAGCGTCGAACGCGCCAAGGAATTGTAACGTGCCTATCGGCATCACCAAAAAAAGCGTAGTACCGTTATTTTTTACGGAACCATCCAGCCGGTGGTGCCCAGCCATTCCTCGCACAGCATCAGCAGGTCCGGATAGATT
>CAZOCV010000104.1:5625-12173 GCA_964578395.1 uncultured Pirellulales bacterium | reverse complement strand
TTGCCCGTACATAAAAACAATACCTTCAATTTGTCCGATGCCGTTTCACTCATTACCCCATTATTCCCTACTTTTTAAACTCTGGCAAGACGTCACTCCAACTTCGCCATGTTCCATCTTCGTTTTGCAATTCGATTAATTTATGCCTGCCATAGGACTGCTGCGGAAGCGGCACCTGAACGATCCGCGGCTTATCGCCAAAAACATGCACCTCGCCGCATTCATCGGCAAACCAGAACAATAGTTCCGATCGTCCCATGCCCGCCAGCATACCGGCTTTTGATTTCCAATGAGCCACCGGTGTTAAATGTCCCTCGCCGGTTAAACGATATACCGTAAAAACCGACCGGTAGGCTTCATTAGCCATTTCGATACTGTAGCCATATACTCCGCCCTCAAATGAAAACGCGATATGTTTCAACTCTTTCGGCCAGGGATACTCCTTGTTGTCTATCCGCAAAGCCAGGGCTTCGTCATCATCATTTTCTTTTCCCCACACCAGTTTCTCACCGCATGCCCCCTCAAGTCGCCAGGGTGATTTCGAGCCGGCCTCTTCAATAAAAGTGCATGACCCGTCAGGAGCGAATTGTGCCCAGATCATCCTGTCCTCTAATTGCGTTAACGCCCGGCTGTTACTGATAAAGATAGTCTCTTGGGGCGGCTGAGAAATTTCATGCATAGATACTTTTTCGTTGGAAGCGTCCCAGGCCACTAGCGCACACCGCATTGGTTCGTTCTGTATCTTGGCCCAGCCGATAAAACGCTGTTGGGCAGGATTGGCGCAGGTTCGACTGAGCCATGCGGCGAATACAGTATCATCATCTCCAGGCAGCCGCCAAAGCCATTGCGGTTCGCCGGTTCCATCCAGAGGCAAAGCATAAATGCCCTTCAATGCGAATACCAACACCCGATTACGGGGCAAATCCAACTTTGCCAATAGCGACCAATAGTTAACATTCTGACACATATATTTATGCTGCTTCCCTCCCGCCTTCCAGGAAACAACATATTCGGTAAAGGGTGGATGAGATAATATCGACGCCTCCAAGCCAAGCATATCTTCTAACAACGTCCCGGCGTCGGAATTGGGATCGCTAAAAAAGCTCATATCCCTTTGTGGCCCGATGTGATATATACCGACATAATGATTTTCATCGCGAAAATCCGTCAGCCGCCAATGATCCGCGACAATCTCGTATTCCCGCTGATAAAATGCTTTTTGTTTTTCTTCATCCCCAATGAATTGTTCTATGTCGGCCTTGATGCTTTCCGCCGCCGCTTTAGCCTGCTTTGAAACTTCATCTTCAGTTTCAGCATAAACAAAGCCTACACCGACCCATAGCGTCAGTAAAATCCATGCTCGCTTCATCCGCAGACCCTTTCTGAATAGTATTTTGCCAATATCATAAAATATGACGCCTGCCAAGCACAAAATATTCAGCTAAATGTGGGTTTTTTACCATTCGATACCATTAAAAGCACACCTGACGATTACAAACGTAAGTCTCGGTCTATAAAGAAGTTATGGGTTCCGCCCGAAAAGATCAAGCCATCCCGCGTCCTTGCGAAACCTATCGTAACTCCTTACCCACCGGTCAGATACGCAACTTTTTACAGGTCGTAGTGCTTTTGTCTTGTGGGTCGGGGAGCTTGTGGTTATGCTACGGAACTTTGGTTGCGAAACCGCCGGTTCGCCGCCCACGGGCGGGGTGCATAGGCATAGCCGACCTCGGATGAAATGGATTTTCCACCCGAAGCGGCCGCAGTAAGACAGAAGTTATTTTCAGAACGTAAGTTAGGAGATGCGCATGGCCGAGTATAAAGTGCTGGATAAGAAAGTCATCAAGCTGAGCAAACAAATTGTGCAGATGTGTACGGCGGCGGGTTCCGGACATCCATCCAGCTCGCTGGCGCTGGTTCACCTGACGACGGCGTTGATGTATCGCATCATGAACTACGATCCGGAAAATCCCTGGAATACGGCTTCCGATAGGCTGGTGCTCAGCGAAGGCCACGCGGTTCCGGTCGTCTATGCAGCCTACTGCGAACTGGGCGGAGTGGTCGGCACACCCGACCGTCCCAGCAAGCTGCGTTTTGAAGACGCCATGACCCTGCGTGAGGCGGACAGCGTGCTGGACGGCCACCCCAATCCGGCCGTAGGCTTCCCCTTCTTCGATGCGGCCACCGGCTCACTGGGCCAGGGCCTCAGCGTCGCGGCGGGTCTGGCGGCGGCCGCCCGGCTGGACGGCTGCGATAAAAAAATCTACTGCATCATCGGTGACGGCGAGTCGCGCGAAGGCCAGATCGCCGAAGCCCTCGACTTTATTATCGACCACAAACTCACTAATATCGTCCCCATCTTCAGCGCCAACGGCCAGGGCCAAAGCGATTATGTTTCGCCCCAGCAGTCGGCCGATGTGTTGACCAAAAAACTCCAAACTTACGGCTACGACGTCAAAGTCATTGACGGCCACAACTGGGATGATATCTTCGACGCCCTCACGGCCAAAGCGAAGAAGGCGCCCATCGCCGTTGTCGCCAAAACAGTCAAGGGCTGGGGCGTCAATGAGTTCCTCACCAGCAACTATCACGGCAAGCCTCTTCCGGCCGCCAAGATGGACCAGGCCATGGCCGACCTCGATGAGCTTTCGGCCAAACTGGGCGTTAAGGACGCCGTCGATGCCCCGGGAATTAACGTCACCAAACCTGAGCCGATTGCCCGCCCGGCAGTCAAAATCATTGACGCCGGCTCCTTTAACGCCGCCCTGGAAGTCCTGGGCATGAAAGACGCTCTGGCCAAGAAAAAACTCAGCACCCGCCGCGCCTACGGCGTAGCGTTGGCCGCCTGCGGTGCTGCCGACCAGCGGATTGTCGCCACCGACGGCGATGTGCAAGGCTCAACCTTCACCAACATGTTCGCCGAGCGTTTCCCGGATCGCTACTTCGAGGCCAAGATTGCCGAACAGAACATGATTTCGTTTGCTTCGGGCATCTCCGCCGGCGGGCGTATCGCTTTCGCCAGCAGTTTTGCCAAGTTCCTCGTCCGCGGCTTCGACCAGGTGGAAATGGCCGCCAACAGTTGCGCCAACATCAAGCTGGTCGGCTCCCACGCCGGCGTTTCGCTGGCGGCCGACGGCCCCAGCCAGATGGGCCTGTGCGACCTGGCCTTCATGCGGGCGTTTGCCCGCAGCCGCCGCCCGGACGGCAATCCGGCCATTCAGGTCTTCTGCCCCAGCGACGCCGTCAGCGCCTTTAAGCTCACCGAACTGGCCGCCAATACCACCGGCTTGTGCTATATCCGCACCCACCGCCCCGACGTGAACTTTATTTATGAAGAAACCGAAACCTTCACGCCCGGCGGCTTCAAGCACCTCATCGACGGCGAGGATATCTGCATCGTCGCGTCCGGCTACATGGTTCACCTGGCCAAACAGGCGTGCAAACTCCTCGAAGACGCCGGGCTGAGTCCCAGCCTCGTGGACGCCTACGCCATGCCGCTCAAGACGGATGAGATTCTCCGCATCGGCGATGACTGCCGCGGCCAGATTCTCGTGGTCGAGGATAATTACGTCGGCGCTTTCGGCGATGAAATCGCCTCGGCGGCCGCTTGTAGTGACCTCGGCGTCAACGTCCGCTGCATGAATGTCCAGCGCGTCCCCAAGAGCGCCAAAACACCCGAAGACATTATTAAAATGGTCGGCCTTACCCCCGCCGATATCGCCAAAACCGCTCAGCAGATGTTCGACAAAAGCGAATAGGGAGTCGAAAGACCCCCAGCCAAAGGCTGGATCGCATCACCGCGGACGTTGTGTCGCTGACCCGATCCCGCTGGTCGCCACCAGAGCGAGACCGCTATAGGTCCTATGGGACACATAGGACCTATCTTCGGCCGGCCGGCAACGGGCTTTCCGCAACAGGTACAAATTTAATCATTCCTTTTGCGGAAATCCCTGGCTGCGTTTTACCAGAAACAGGATATGGCCTTCGGGTGCGCCGAACGCCAGGTTTTTCCCGGGTAAATCATCGGCAAAACGATTGCGATCCCAGTCGGCAATAATCCATTCCATGATGTCCTGGCCGTCCTGGCGGATTTGATTGAGTTTGTCCTCATATCCCGATTTTTTTTCATGGATATCCGGCGCCGCCAGCATCCGCCGAACGGACCATTCCATCACGCCCAAGCTCTGTTCAAACGTCTGCCATTGTGTCTGCTGACGAGTAACGGTAGGCGTAATCTCGGCAAGACGCCGGCGAACATCCGTAAGCATCTCCAGATATCCCTGATACACTGGACCGTTTTTACCCGCCTCTTCGGCGGCCTGCGCCAGGGTTTTTTCGTTATGCCAGCAGCTTAGTACGATATCATTACGAAACCATCGCACCGCCGCCAAATCTTGCCAAATCTTTGCATATTTCTCCCCCTCCGCGGAGCCATGATAGTCCCGCAAATAGGCGGAAAAAACATCCTGGTCGTCATTGGCCCCTCCCGCCCAGCTCTGCTGCGCGGCGTACGCAAATCCCGGCCACATGGCGTCGGATAAATATCGCTGCGGCAGCCACACCGTCGTATCCAGTCCCTGTAAATCATTGTCATGGGCGATAAGCGCAAATTTTCGAACATTGCCCAGCCGTATGGGATCAGAATACACCATATGATGGGAACTCATCAGGGCGGGACATCCAATGACGTCGTAACCGGCCGCCTTGTAGCGTGCCGGTACCTCGGTCTTGAGATTATCATAATACAACCAGTTATAGATCACCACTTGCTCCGGCGGCAATTTGGCCTTCAAGACCTCCATATCGAAGGTCCAGACCCGCCGGAACATATCATCCCAGACGCCGACCTTCTTGCCCAGATGTTGGGCGTATTCGGTGCAGCATTGCAAATGATCGAGGAACAACTCCTGGGCGGGTTTTTCCGGCCATTTTTTCTGACACCGCTCGCAGCCGGTCATATTCACCTCGTCAAAACCGATATGCAGCGTTGCCGACGGAAATAATTCAGCGCAAAGCGCGTACATTTTCTGGATATAAGCATGGGCCTGCGGACTAGCCGGACACAATACGTTCGTGTAGCCGGGAATGGCGTGAACCGAACGTTTATCGGACGCCTGATGCAAAATCCGGCCGGCCTCCGGATGGCGAATAAACAGCCGCGAATGGCCCAGCGATTCGATTTCCGGAATCAATTCGATGTGATACCGCCCGGCGTATTCCACCAGATCCCGTATCTGCTCGGCGCGAAAAGCCTGATAGTGCATAATCGACGTGTAATCTTCGTGATATAAGCAGCTATACTCATCGTCGGTAAGGTGCAGATGCAGGGCGTTCATTTTATAGCGGGCGCAAAACTCGATGACGCGGCGATAATAATCGGGATGCTCCATCTGGCGGGCCATATCCAGCATAATCATGCGCACCGACAAATCCGGCCAATCCCGGATAGTCCCCAGCGGAACGGCCCCGGCATCCTGCGTAAAAAACTGCCGCAGCGTCTGGATGCCGTAATGCACGCCGACCTGCGTCCGGCCGGAGACATGAATTTCATCCTTGCCGATTTTCAGTTCATAACCCTGGTCCAGCAGGCTTTCGCGATAATCGCTGGCTCGCACCGGCAAATCCAGCGCCGCCAGCTTCAGGCGAATCACCGCCGCCGCCGGCGCATCAGCCGAGGCCTGCGACACGCCCGCTCCGCCCAGCCACTCCCGCAGCAGGTCTGCTTCCGGCTCCAGGGCAGCATCCGCCGTCTGTATCGCCACCTGATGTACGTTCAGTGTCCCGGTTTCCGGCTGCCACTGTTTCACCATCGGCAACAGTTCAGCATCCGCCGGAAAAACCATGAACGCCGCCAGAAATAACACCATGATAACCAGATAATAATTCATAGACATAATGCCACCTCTCGTATTGCGAAATCAGCCTTTCATGGAAAGAGACACATTGTTCTTAACCGCGCAGCAGGCTCATCACTTCCGCCCGGCTGCGGGCGTCGGAGCGGAACGCTCCCAGCATCGCCGACGTGACCATCACCGAACCGGGCTTTTTGACGCCGCGAATCGTCATGCAGGTATGGGTCGCCTCCAGCACTACCGCCACGCCGCGGGCATCGACCTCCGACATGATAAACTCGGCGATTTCCGTGGTGAGCCGCTCCTGCACCTGCGGCCGGCGCGCAAAATCATCCACAATCCGCGCCAGCTTGCTCACCCCCAGCACTTTGCCGCGCGGCATGTAGCCTATATGCGCCTGGCCCATAAACGGCAGCAGGTGATGCTCGCACATGCTGTAAAAAGGAATGTCCTTGAGCAGCACAATCTCGTCGTAATTTTCCTGAAACACACTGGCGGCGTGCCGGCGCGGGTCCGCCGTCGTTCCGGCGAAAAGCTCCGCATACATCCGCGCTACGCGGCTGGGTGTTTTGCGCAGTCCTTCCCGATCCGGATCTTCATTGATGGCCAGCAGGATTTCACGCACCGCCCGCTCAATTCGGGCCATATCGACATGGCTGTCTGTTTCATTCTGACTCATTACTTGTCACCGCCTGA
>CAZOCV010000104.1:1469-5525 GCA_964578395.1 uncultured Pirellulales bacterium | reverse complement strand
AGACTCCGCAGGTATTCCAGGCACAGCCGCACGCCGAACCCCGTCGCGCCCTGACTGCGCCAGGGTTTGTCCTTGTCGCTGTCGCCCATGGCTGCAATATCGAGATGCGCCCAGGGAACGTCGCCGACGAACTCACCCAAAAACGCCGCCGCCGTACACGAGCTGCCCTCGCGGCCGCCGGTATTTTTCAAATCGGCAATCTTGCTTTTCATCTGCTCGAGATATTCGTCGCCGCTGGGCATATGCCACACCAGCTCAGCGCTGGCCTCCGCCGCCGCTTGTATCGCCTGACGCAGAGGTTCGTTATTATCGAATAACCCGGCTTTATGCACGCCCAGCGCCACTACGCACGCCCCCGTCAGTGTGGCCATATCCACGATGGCTTTGGGCTTCATGTCGGCCGCATACGCCAGCGCATCGCACAATATCAACCGCCCTTCCGCATCCGTATTAAGCACTTCCACGGTTTTGCCGGCATAGGTTTTAATAATATCGCCGGGATGATAGCTGGTATGACTGGGAATATTCTCCGCCGCCGGAATCAGCCCGACGAGGTTGAGTTTGAGCTTCAATTTCGCCGCCGCCATCATAACGCCTATCACGTTGCAGCCGCCGGATTTATCGTATTTCATGGTTTCCATACCCCCTGCGGTTTTCAGGCTCAATCCGCCGGAATCGAACGTAATCGCTTTGCCCACGAACGCCACATCCACCGATTTGTTGCGCGAATCCCTGCCGCGATACTCCAGCATAATCAGCCGCGGTTTGCGTGCAGACCCCGCCCCCACCGCCAGCAAGGTGTTCATCTTCATGGCCTGCAATTGCCGGTCATTAAACACCTTGCACTTTAGCCCCGACGCACGCGCCAGCTTTTGTGCTTCGGCGGCCAGACTGGGCGGATAAATTTCATTCGCCGGCCGATTGGCCAGACTTCGCGCCAATACTTGCGCATTGCCAATAATTTGCCCGACTTTCACACCGGCCTGAAGTTTCCGCGCCATCGTCGCATGACTATCGCCCAGCGTCACCTGAACCACCGATGGCTGAGAATTGTCCTCCGAGCCGCTGACATGATCTACATATTTATAAGCCCCGACTATCGCGCCCTCGGCGATAGCCTGGCCCAAAGCAACAGTGTCGAGCTTATCGCCCGCCTGATGCAGCGCCAGGGTAATCCGTCCGGCATGATATTTCTGGGCAGCGCGCAGAACGGTTCCTGCCGCCTGACGGAAACTCTCAAGGGTCAGGGTTTTGCCGTCGCCCACCCCGACCAGCATGATGCGCCGGGCCGAAGCCTTTTTCCCCGGATACAACAGGGCTATTTCATTGCTCTTGCCCTTGAAATCCTCCTGGGCCAGACATTGACCGATAACCCCGCCCGCGGCCTGATCCACTCCGGCCAGCCAGCCGGGCACTTTTTTTGTTTTTTCACAAAAGGCCACTGCCAGGACATCACATTTTGCCTTTTCCAGAGATTCCTGCGTTGCCGACACCACAATCCGAGCATTTTTAACCATAACGGCCTCCAAATTTTGCATTTTTGCTCATTTCAATCGTATAGTTACTATACTGCGTTACAGGTATTTGCCAAGCAGTTTTTCCAATAGTTATCGGCCCCAGACGGCAAAAAAAGTGCCCTTCATCCGGCCTCCTAAAAAATGCGTTTGATTCGACCCGTTTTTCTACCGATATATCCTCTGGCGTCAAGGCCCTGGACAAGGCTTTTTCAAAACCGAATAACGCCCGATAAATCTGCCTGACATACAGTTGAAAGGGAAACGTCATGCAAAACACGCCGAACGGCACTGCCACCGCAACCAAACGTGATCCGCGGGAAATCCTGCATATTTTCAACACCGCCGAAGACCTGCCCACGCTGCCTGAAGTGGCCGTCCGCCTGCAAAAAGCGGTCAACGACCCCAAATCCGACGCCCGGCAAATCGCTCGCATTATCGAGGATGACCCGGCCATTGCCTCCAAAGTACTTAAAGTGGTCAATTCCGTATTTTATGCCCCTAATACCAGGGTTAAAATTACCGATCTTCAGCCGGCAATTGCCCGCCTGGGTTTTATGGCCGTATCCAATATTGCCCTGAGCACCAGCGTTTTTGGCGCTTTTGGCAGCGTCGCCAATCCCTCTTTCAATCGCCGGGAATTCTGGCGGCATTCCGTTTGCGTGGGTATTGTGGCCTCGGTGCTTTACGATAATTGCGCCGATGTCATTACGCAGCGCATTCGTCGCGACACAGTGCATCTGGCCGGTATCGTGCATGACCTGGGCAAAATTCTCTTTGAAAAATACGCTCAGGATGAATTTCATCAGGCCATCGAAAGCGCCCGCGCCGCGGATATCCCTGTTGTGAAGGAAGAGGCCCGCTTCATCGGCATGGGCCATGATGAAGCCGGCGCCTGGCTCAGCGCCAAGTGGAATCTCGGACAGGATATGAACTCTGTCATGCGCTGGCATCATGACCCCCTGAGCAATCCTGATGAACCCTTCAAGTGGCTGGTCAAACTGGTGCACATGGCCGACTATATCTGCCATAATCAAGGCCTGGGCGAAAGCGGCAATCCCAGCCCCAGCTACGACAACCGCGTCCGTGAGGAACTGAATCTTTCCACTGAACGCATCACCGAACTGATGGATCAGGTGCAAAACGAAGCCGATCAGTCAGAAATTCTCTTGTCGTTGATGGATTAAAATTAAAACGCTTCGGTTATATCTCCTAAAGAGCACCTTCTCATACTTTTGAGAGGTGCTTTTTTTATGAGCCGACAAGAAAAGACTCGTTCCTAATTCATTAAGACGGGGAGTTTGGCTTTTACCGCCGGAAAAAATGCGCAAAAAAAAGGCGAGGCGGTGGGGCCAGTCGGGGGGGAAACCAGCGTTCCACGCTTCCTCGCCGTGGTTCGAAAGCCGATGGATTTAACATCAACATCAGCATAAGTTCCACGTAACAAATACTATCGTAATAAAGTCGAAAAATCCTGTCAAGCGCGAAAATAAAAAAAATAAAAATTTTTTTCGGTAAAATTTTTACTGCGGATGAGAGGAGTCGAACCTCCACGAGCTTGCGCCCACAGGCACCTGAAGCCTGCGCGTCTGCCAATTCCGCCACATCCGCGACGAAAACAGGATTCTACTGCTATTGCGGCGGCTGTCAAGATGCCGCCCAAAACAAAAATGATAATTGTAACTATTTGATATTAAAGGGGATACAAATACGCCCATTTTGTCTACATTCTTTGGGGCGTTTGAATCCCCAGCAATCCCAGCCCGTGGCTAAGCGTGCGGGCGGTTAACAGGCATAATATCAGGCGGGCCGGGCGGCTCTCCGGTGGTGCTTGCAAAACCGGGCAATTGTTGTAAAACCCGCTGAATACTTGAGATAAGTCAAATAAATAGGTTGTCAAGACATGCGGCCGGAGGTCATGAACCACCGTTTCAACCACTTCTCCATAACGCAATAGCCGTTTGGCCAGAGCCAATTCGTCCGGCTCGGTAAGCCGGAGATTCGCTGCATTCGATAATAATTTTGCTTCATCGACCTCGCCTTTGCGGAAAATGCTGCAAATTCGAGCATAAGCATATTGCAGGTACGGGGCGGTATTGCCTTCCAGCGAAAGCATCCGGTCCCAGCTAAAAACGTAATCTTTTACCAAATCATTAGATAGGTCGGCGTATTTGACCGCGCCGATGCCCACGGCCTGGGCAATTTCTTCCTTTTCTGCATCGGGCAGGTCGGGATTTTTCTCCTCGACCACCTTGCGGGAACGGGCGACGGCCTCATCCAGCAAATCCTTGAGCTTGACGTTTTCGCCGGAGCGGGTCTTGAAGGGTTTATTATCCTCGCCCAGGACCGTCCCGAAAGGCACATGCTCCAGGACAACATCCTCCCCCGCCCATCCGGCCTGCCGCACACAGGCAAAAAGCATCTGAAAATGCAGCTTTTGCCGCAAATCCGTCACATAAATAATGCGTTTGGCCTGTAATTCATCTATCCGAAACCGAATGGCGGCCAAATCCGTCGTCGCGTACAGATACGCCCCATCGCT
>CAZOCV010000104.1:0-1369 GCA_964578395.1 uncultured Pirellulales bacterium | reverse complement strand
AGGTGGCCGACGTGCATTTGTTTGGCGATGTTGGGGCCGGAGAAGTCAACGACGGTAACGGGGGCATCGGCAACAGAATTGATGCCGAGGCGGTCATTACCGGCGGCGTCGCGGAGGCGAGCGGCCAGCCAGTCGGGCCGAAGGCGAAAATTGATAAAGCCCGGCCCGGCGACTTCCGGCGGTTCGCACATATCGGCCACATCCAGCCTGGCGATGATCTGCTCAGCAAGCTGGCGAGGATTGGCCTTGAGCCTTTTGGCCAAACCCATCACCCCGTTGGCCTGATAATCGCCAAACTGGGGATTCTGCGACGGTTTAACCACCGCCGGCGGCATAGAGCCATCACCGGCAATTTCGGCCATAACGGCCGATATTCGCTCCTCAAGGATATCACATATCGGTTTCATGGCAGTACCCTAACGATTTGTCCGCCGCCGTCAATCAGGAAATTCCCTCACACTGTGAAAATGACCCGTTGCGAAAATAGCAATGGCTCCGCGGGCGTCCACCCCGCACCAAGGTTATTTTCGTGTGTTTGCAGCAAAAAGTTTGTAACATGGCCGGTTGATTTGCGTCTATATAGTATATAGAAAGACCTATACGTATCCCATGCCTGGGAGGTTAGTGTGCGAAAACTGAAAATAATTTTGATCGTTATCGGGTGCATTGTGGGAGGGCTTTTTTTGCTGGGTTGGGTGGGACAGAAGGTCGCATCACGCCAGAAAGGCCCCAAAGAGACCCCCAAAGTGCGCCTGGAGAAGCCCCGGCAGGGAGAACTCATCGAAGTGGTCGATGCCCCCGGCGAGGTGCAGGCCCGGCGCACGGTGTCGATTACCGCCAAGGTGTCGGCCCGTATAACCGAGTTGCCTTACCGGGAAGGCGATAAGGTGACAGCGGGTGACCCCAACGCCCATCCGCCGCTGGAGCCGTCGGTGCTGGTGCGGCTGGACGATACGGACCTGAAGGAGACGCTCAACGCCATCGAATCGGGACGCGACGCCCAGGTGGCGCAGATTGAAGTACAAAAGGTTTCACTGGAGGCGGAGAAGGCTCGCATCGCGGCGTTGCAGGAGAGTCTGGCCCAGGCGCGGCGAAGCCTGCAGCGACAGGAACAACTGCTCGCCAGCCAGGATGTGAGCGTTTCCAATGTCGAGGAATTACAGAGCCGCGTGGATGAATTGGTCAATGAGTTGACCGCAGCCCAACGCAGCTTCGAGGCCTCCGAACTGAGTCTGCAGGTCAGTGACCATCGGCTGCGGGCGGCCGAAGCCGATATTGCCCGCGCCCGCGACAGCCTCAGCTATACCACCATCACCGCTCCCATTGACGGCGTCATCGTCAAGCTTTTTAAGGAGGTCGGCGAGGTGGT
>CAZOCV010000103.1:5870-12302 GCA_964578395.1 uncultured Pirellulales bacterium | reverse complement strand
CTTTAAAAACATCCATGTTGAACTCCAAATAGAATCTAGAAGCAAGAAGCTAGAATTAAGATAATCTCACCTTTCAAACGCAGACATATATCCTGATAGTAAACGCCCAACGTCATCCAATAACAATGTAATATTTGTCGAATCACAATATTTAAGATCAGCCGCCAGAATTAGAAAATAACGGCATTCTTCTAAAGAGGCTTGGGCGATATTAAGGTATCGCAATTTATCAGCTTTGCCTTTTTTTGTAAAACCTTCAACTATGTTAGCAGGCACAGAGACCGCTGCTCGCCGCAATTGAGATGTTAATGCGTACAACTCTTCACGAGGAAAAGTTTTGGTTAATTTATAAATGCCCAGAACATACTCGTGAGCTTTTTTCCAAACGATCAAATCTTCAAAACGTTTTGCCGGCTCCCGAACCATCATGTATCCATTTCTTTATTCTGGCTTCTAGCTTCTAGCTTCTGGATTCTATTTCTTTATCCCTTTTACCACTCTTGGGTGTTTCAAATCATCCTTAACCACTGCACACTCAGACAAATAACCCGCTTGCTCAAATAGGGCAAGTGCCGCGTCCCCTTGATCAAACGCTATCTCGCACATCAGCGCCCCGCCGTCGGCCAAATACGGTTGGGCTTCGGCCAGAATGCGCCGCAATACATCCAATCCATCCGGCCCCGCCTTTAATGCCTCGATAGGTTCGTAATCTTTCACATTAGCAGGCAACGTCTCATATACCGCATCCGCGATATACGGCGGGTTGGCGGTAATCAGGTCGAATATCGCCTTCCCGGACGCCGCCACTCCGGCGAACAAATCACTTTGGATAATTTTCACCCGCCCCGCAAGGTCCAGCGTCTCGATATTCCGCCGGGCATAATTTAGCGCCTCTGGGCTGATGTCGGCCGCCACCACTTCCGCTTCGACCACATTAGTCGCTATCGCCGCTGCCACACACCCGCTGCCGGTGCACAAATCCAGCACCGCCACCGTTGGCCGATGCACATCGTGCGTGCAAAACGCAATCGCCTGGGCCGCCAGCGTTTCCGTCTCCGGCCGGGGCGTGAGGCAACCCGCCCCGACGGCAAACTCCAGACTGTAAAAGTGAGCCTTGCCCGTCAGGTAGCTCACCGGCTCGTGCTTGCCGCACCGCCGGACTAAATCCCGGTACGTCGCCAGTTTATCCGGCGGCGGGCAATAGTCAAAATTCGTATAAAGCTCTATCCGCTTGCGACTTAGGACGTGCCCCAGCAGAATTTCCGCACACAGCCGCGGCTGATCCACGCCCGCCTTGGCCAGATAATCGCTGGTCCACTCCAGCAGCCGTTTGGAAGTCCATTCCGATGTCTGCGTCCCTGCATTCATGCCACAGTAATACCGCAGCGAACCCCACAATGGCAATCAAAAAGGAGGTTTTTGTCATCAAGTTCCTGCCGCAAAAGCCCGTATGGAGTTCAAGCTTCAGGGCGCGCACCATGCGCACCATGTACACCATGTAATTCCTATTAATGTTTGCGCCAGAGATAAAAAGGGCATTACATGAGATATTAATAGGAAACTCATGGTGCGCATGGTGCGCGCAAAAATAGCTTAGCCGGGAATATCTTCTTATCTTATTGTTAATAAAGATTTTACGAAAGCCACCCCCTGTTCGCCGCACTATTTTCATCCCTATGGTTGACCGGGATTATAACTTGCTGTCTAATCCCAGCTTGTAATATGGAAACGGCAAGTTTCACTCCTTTCAAAAAGAGGTAAATATGACACTGGCAGGAATGGACTGGTTAATCATAGGTATCTTTTTCGTCGTTCTCATTTTCATCGGCTTGATTGCTTCCCGGCGGGCGGGAAGCTCCTCGGCGGAATTTTTCCTCGGCGGCCGGAGTATGCCCTGGTGGCTGCTGGGCGTATCGATGGTCGCCTGTACGTTTTCCTGTGATACGCCCAATCTCGTTACCGGTCTGGTCCGCGGCGGCGGCGTGGTTAAAAACTGGTGCTGGTGGGCGTTTCTGATTACCGGCATGACCACCGTCTTTATTTACGCCCAGCTTTGGCGGCGCTCGCGGGTGATGACGGATCTGGAATTTTATGAGTTGCGCTACAGCGGCAAGAGTGCGGCCTTCATTCGCGGCTTTCGCTCGCTGTATCTGGGCGTGTTTTTCAACTGCCTGATTATGGGCAGCGTCACCCTGGCGGCCATCAAAATCGGCCAGGTTATTTTTGACGTCGAACCCTGGGTGGCGGTGGTGCTTGGCTCCGTGGGCGTCGTGATTTACGCTACGGTCGGCGGCATCAAAAGCTGCCTCTGGGCGGATTTCTTCCAGTATGCCATCGCCATGGCCGGCGCGATTTACGCCGCCGTTATCGCCTGCCGCCAGCCGGAAGTACAAGGACTCAGTAACCTTCTCACCCATCCGAATGTGGTGGAAAATTTAAGCTGGATGCCGGATTTCTCCACGTGGCTGGCGTGGGTTCCGCTTTTGCTGATTCCTGTGGCGGTGCAGTGGTGGAGCGTCTGGTATCCTGGCGCTGAGCCGGGCGGCGGCGGCTATATCGCCCAGCGCATGCTCGCGGCCAAAAATGAAAAACACGCCATCGGCGCCACGCTGTTCTTCAATTTCATGCATTACGCCATGCGCCCCTGGCCGTGGATTATCGTGGCCCTGGCTTCGATGGTCTGCTATCCCACGCTGGACAGCATCAAAACGCAGTTTCCCGGCATCGACCCGACCTATCTGGCGCACGATATCGCCTATCCGGTGATGATTTCCAAACTCGGTCCGGGTTTCCTCGGCCTGGTTGTGGCCTCGCTTATCGCCGCCTATATGTCCACCATCGGCACGCACCTGAACTGGGGTTCTTCCTACGTCGTCAATGACTGGTATCGCCGCTTCGTCAACCCCAACGCCCAGGAAAAGGAACTCGTCAAAGTCGGGCGCATCTGCACGGTGGTCCTGATGGTCATTGCGGGCTTTTTCGCCCTGGCCTTCCTGCAGAACGCCAATCAGGCGTTTGACATCCTGCTCCTTTCCGGGGCCGGCACGGGCGGGATATATCTGCTCCGCTGGTTCTGGTGGCGCATCAACGCCTGGACGGAAATCGTCGCCATGATCGCCGCGACGGTTCTGGCCTGCTGGCTGGTGCTGGTGGTCGGTGATAAGGGCGCGACGGCATGGTGCATCCGCAGCGGCGCCGTCAGCGACCGCGTCTTGGTCATCGACGACGCGACACAGGCGCGGTGGTTAAAGCAGCAGCAGGATAGCGCCGAAGAAAAACTCCAAACCCTCGACAATGAACTGGAAACCTTGGCGGACGCCTGGCGAGAGGCCCGCCGCGAAGGTCCCGCCGTCCGCGACGCCGCCCGCGCTGCGTTTGAAGCCAAACAAAGTGAAATCAATACCTGTAAAGCCCAAACGGCTATTCCCGCTCTTTTAAACGCCATGACAGAGAGCGGCTGGCAACGTGATTTGCAGCGGTTCTATGACACGCAGAAACAATGGGAACTGGAGCGGACCAATCAACGCCGCGTCAAAAACAACCTCGCCCCCAAAACATTGGCGGATGTTACTCCGGCCTTCGCCGGCATCGTGGCGGGCGACAAAATATACATCTATCATCCGGATGTCGCCGGCCTGACCTTCTCGGTGAAGCTCATCATCTGCGTTGCGGCGGTCACTCTCATCTGGCTGCTGGCCACGCTGGTCACCAAGCCGGCCGACAAACAAACGCTGCGCAGCTTCTACCGCCTGTGTCATCCCGGCGGCCCCGGCTGGCGCAAGGTCGTCGCCGACGCCCGCGCCGACGGCGACAACATCGACCCCGCCAACAGCATCGGCGACTGGAAACTGCCCATGCAGATTCTTGGCGTCTTCGTCGGCTGCGTGGCGATTTACTCTGCGCTGTTCGCCGTGGGCAATTTCGTCTATGGCAAGATTGCCTGGGGCATCGCCCTCAGCGTCATCGCCCTGGCCGCCATCGCCGCCCTGTTCAAACTCTTGGGCAAAATCGGCATCCAGACTGACCAAGAGTCGGGCCAGATCGACGTGAACAACCGCCGCTAACCCGCGGCCACGGGGCGAGACCGGGTCTATGTAACCTTAATATAGCCGGGCAAAATGCCCCGGTTGGGCCTCAACTCAAAAGATTGAGCCACGTTGAAAGATATGGAGAATATAATGGCTTTTCCCCTGCGTTACTGCCTCGCCGGCGAACATACCCTCGAACGGCTGCGCCAACTTTATGAATTTCGTTCACCGGAAATTGTTCTGGCCCGCATGAATGTGCCAAACCCCGTTATGGCCGAATTTGCCCGGACGCATCAGGAAGGTTTTTGCGACTATCCCGATCTTGGGCAACGGCTGGCGTTCTGGGACGCCTATACCCGCGAACACATGCCGATACATGACGACTCGATGCCGAGTTGTTACCTTTCCGAATTCGACCAGGGACTGTATGGCGGCCTGTTCGACGGGGATGTTCGCTTTCTCTGCGACCCCAAAACCGGCTGGATATCCTCGATGGTCCCGCCCATCCTGAAAGACTGGTCCGAATTTGACCGGTTATCCTTCCGCACCGATCATCCCTGGTGGCGGCGATACCTCACACAGTTGGATATGTTCACCCAAGGCGCTGCCGGCAAATACGGCATCGCTCACTTCATTCTCATCAACGGGGTCAATTTTGTCTTTGAACTGCTCGGAGCCACCGAGGCCTATATGTCTCTGGAGGAGCGGCCGGAGATGGTCGGCAAGGCTATCGAACTGGCCCATGAGGTAAATCTTCGGATACACCAGACGTTTTTTGAAAAAGTGCCGCTGGTCGCCGGCGGCACCTGCAGCGGCTTCGCTCAGTGGCTGCCCGGACGCATTATCTCCGAAAGCGTCGATCCGTTCCACATGACGAATGTGGACTACTTTGAGAAGTGGGGACGCGGACCAGTCGAAAGAATCTTTGCGGAATTCGACGGAGGTGTAATTCATATTCACGGCAACGGTCGGCATCTGCTCGAAGCCGCATCCACCATGAAAGGACTGAAAGCCATCTATCTGGGCGACGACAAGGGCTACCCCCTCGCCTTTGACGTCCTGCCGGAAATTCGCTCACAAGTCGGCGATATGCCGCTGGTCTGCTCCGTTGAATTTCCTCAGTTCATGGCCGCACTGGAAAATCATCAACTCAGCGGCGGCGTCTTTTACTACGTCACGAATGTCCCCGACACCGATACCGCCAATCGCACCATGGACCGCGTCCGCGGCTATCACCGCTAATCCGCTCCTGATAATCGCGGCTTGTTTTCCCCCTGCCGGACCGATAGGATATCTGCAGGCACAGTAAACGCCGCCCGCGTATGGGTACGATGGTAAAACCGGATTGAACCGCCAGGGAAAGTTTTGATATATGGGTTTTGAGAATCGACCGTATTTTCGCAATGACGGCGGCGGCTGGCGGCCGCGGCCGAATCTGATGGGGATGCTGGGCCTGCCGTCGATGGGGCCGATGGTCGCGCGGCTGATGGTCATCAATGCGGCGGTATTCATTATCCAGTTGCTGGCGGGCGACCCCTTCGACCGGCTCTTCGCCGCTCGCGGTCTGGCGTGGACCGAAGCGATTCAGCTCTGGCGGCTGATAACGTTTCAGTTCCTCCATGCCTCCTTCCTGCACCTGCTGCTCAACATGATGGGGTTATATTTCTTCGGCACGCCGATAGAGCAGACCTGGGGGAGCCGACGGTTCCTGTGGTTTTACCTCACCTGCGGCGTGGTGGGCGGGGCGCTGTTCGTAGCGATGAACCTGCTGGGCTACTTTCTTCCCCGTCCCGGCATGGAAACCCATTGGATCGGGTTGGTAGGCGCTTCGGGCGGCGTGCTGGGCGTGATGGCGGCGTGCGCCATCCTGTATCCGCAGATGAAAGTGATTCTCTTTCCCCTGCCGATTCCCCTGCCCATCCGCGTGCTGGGCGTATTTATCATCATCGGCTACATCGTAAATATCTTCCGCGGCGGCCCCAACGCCGGCGGCGACATCTGCCACCTCGGCGGCATGGCGACGGCGGCGGCATGGATTTTCATCGGGCCTCACCTGCCCCGCCTGCCCCATCTTCGCCGCCGCCGCAGCCCGGGCGCCTGGCGGCGGCGGATGGAGCAAGAGGAAAAGCTTCGCTTTGAGGCCGACCGCATCCTGGCCAAAGTGCACGAAAAGGGCATCCACAGCCTCACCGCCAAGGAAAAAGACATCCTGCAAAAGGCGACCGACCTGCAAAAGACCCGCGGCACTGGACCCTATTCTTGATAAATGTTCGTATAGCTATCTAAACCCTGATTTGTCACCCTGAGCGAAGCGAAGGGTCTCTCTGGGGTGATGAAGAGAGATTCTTCACTTCGTTCAGAATGACAGAGGTGTTCCGCGGCAGGTATAATCAATGTCTAACAA
>CAZOCV010000103.1:3494-5770 GCA_964578395.1 uncultured Pirellulales bacterium | reverse complement strand
CACAGCCTCGACCTGCTCGACTACGCCTGGCCCGACATCCAGCTCCGGGCGGTAACCGGCAAGGGTGTCTATATTCGCGCCCTGGCACGCGACATCGGCGAGGCCCTGGGGACAGGCGGCTATATGGCGGACCTGACCCGCCGGCGGGTAGGAAGCTATGACCTCTCCAAGGCCTTGTCGCTGGAGCAGTTAAGCACACTCTGGCCCCAAATCGCTACTGCCGCTGGCTGGGAGATAAACCCTCCCAACCGTTAAAACCGCCCCCCGGCGGCCCAAGTCCATGGTGTTACACCTCCTAAGTCCATGGTGTTAGCCTCCCTAAGTCCATGGTGTTAGCCCCCCTAAGTCCATGGACTTAGCCTCTTGAGTCCATGGTCTTAGCCCCCCCAAGACCATGGTGTCAGGGCCGCAGAACCGGACCTTAGCGGCCCTAAGATCGGGAACTTACCGGTCCTAAGATCGGGAACTTAGCCCCCCTAAGATCGGGAACTTACCGGCCCAGAGACCTGGATATCAGGCCCAAAAGACCGGACCTTAGCCGCAGAAAGGTTAGACCTTACCGGTTGAGAGGTTAGACCTTACCGGCCGAGGGATTAGTCTGGGCCGGGGCAGGAGTTGGCTATAGGTCTTATAGGACCTATACGTCCTATAGGACCTATGGCTATCGGCGGCCCCGGCACCGGATGGTCATCCGGGGCTTATAGCCCCTGACGATAGTCAGGGGTCGGACAGACATGCCCCACGGCAACGCACAGGGCATTCAACCCCGGATTATCATCCGGGGCTGGTTTGGCTATCCCCCGCCCGTTCGGGCGGGTGGAGAGCGCGGGCAGGAAGCCCGCGTCACCATAACTTGGCCCCCCACGCCCCGGCCGTGCTTGAGCCGGGGCATCCGAAGGTTGACCGGAGGGGAAAAATCCGCTAACATGCGGGTTTGTCATAACGAATGTCAGGAGTCTTGCCGATACATTGCCTATGAGTGACCATCGCTTCCAACGCTGTATTAACCACGCCTGCGGGGCGACGTACGATGTCCACGAGGTGCTCTTTGCGTGCCCGGCGTGCGGGGACCTGCTCGATGTGCAGTACGACTGGGACCGCGTGGAAGTACCCTCGAGCCTCAACTGGTTCGAGAGCCGCTGGACGCGGCGGGCGGGCACGCTGGACTATTCGGGCGTGTGGCGGTTCCGGGAGCTGCTGCCCTTTTGCGATGAGGAATACTGCGTTACCATCGGCGAGGGCCAGACGCTTTTGGAGGCCAATGACGGCGTCGGCCGCTACGCGGGGATGAACCCCGGGCGGCTGCTGCTGCAATACGAGGGGCTGAATCCCAGCGGCTCGTTTAAGGATAACGGCATGGCCGCCGCCTTTAGCCACGCCCGGCTCACCGGCGCTCGCCATGTCGCCTGCGCCAGCACCGGCAATACCTCCGCCGCCGTCGCCCTCTACGCCCACGCCTGCGGGATGAAATGCACCGTGTTTATCGGCTCGGGGCGGGTGGCCTACGGCAAACTCAGCCAGGCCCTGGACTATGGGGCGCAGACGATTCAGATTAAAGGCAACTTCGATGACTGTATGCGGCGGGTCAAGCAGGTGTGCCGGGACTTGCGTCTGTACCTGCTCAACTCGCTGAACCCCTTCCGCCTCGAAGGCCAGAAGGCGATTATGTACCGCGTGCTCGAAGGCTTGCAGTGGCATACGCCCGACTGGATTGTCGCCCCCGGCGGCAACCTCGGCAATTCCAGCGCCTTCGGCAAGGCCTTCGCCGAACTGGCCCACCTGGGACTCATTGACCGGATTCCGCGTATGGCGATTATCAACGCTACCGGGGCCAATACGCTTTACGACCTCTACGAACGCCGGGGCATCCGCTTCCATGATGGACGGGTGGATGAGGCGGCCATCAACGATTATTACAGCGACCTCAACGCCCGCGGCTACCGGCCCGAAACCGTGGCGACGGCGATTGAGATTTCGCGGCCGGTAAACCTCAAGAAATGCCTGCGGGCGATGGATATCTGCAATGGCGTCGTGCGGGAGGTGAGCGATGAGGCCATCGTGGAGGCCAAGGGCGTCGTCGGCCGCTTTGGCCTGGGCTGCGAACCGGCCAGCGGGGCGAGTATCGCCGGGCTGCGGCTGCTGCGGCACGAAGGCGTCATCGGCCCGGATGAGACCGTCGCGTGCATCCTGACGGGCCATCAATTGAAAGACCCCGCGGTAACGGTCAAGTACCATACGCAGGATAACGGCGCTTACTCCAACCGGCCCATCGAAGT
>CAZOCV010000103.1:2285-3394 GCA_964578395.1 uncultured Pirellulales bacterium | reverse complement strand
CAGGCCCTCGGCGATGCCTACGATATCGAAATCGTTGAGACGCACCACCGCTTCAAGAAGGATGCCCCCAGCGGCACGGCCCTGGAACTCGCCCGGCAGATTGCTGCGGCCAAAAGCTGGGATTTCCCCGCGTGCCTGGAGCATGGCCGGGAAGGCAAGCAGTCGCTGCGGCAGGCCGGAACCATCGGCATGCACGCCGTGCGGCTGGGCGACACCGTCGGCGACCACAGTGTTTGTTTTGGGGCGTTGGGCGAGACCATCGAGCTGCGCCACAGCGCCCATACCCGCGACACCTTCGCCCGCGGGGCCTTGCGCGCCGCCCGCTGGATCGTCGGCAAAGCCCCGGGATGGTATGGCATGAACGATGTATTGGGGTTATAATGAGGCCTCCCGACGCGGTCGGGTTGGATAGCACAGGCAGTTATTAGTAAAGGATGAATGCAGGATGAGATCAGAAGAACGGCATAAACTAAAAACCAATGAACTGGCGGACTCGCTGGTGGAACTGCGAGACTGGGTCAAGAACAACGCTTCGCAAGTCCTCGGCGGCATCATGATTGTCGCGGCCTTGATTATCGCCGTGCAGTGGTGGCGCAATACCCGCGTGCAGGGCGTGCAGCGTCATGCGGTCGATTTGCAGCAGCAGATGATGAACGTGGAAAAACTGCAATGGAGCGCCGTCGCTGGGGCGCAAGACCCCGGCGAAGAAGTAAACAGCTCTCTGACGCAGACCGGCTACGATATCCAGCCGGAACTATCAGCGCTGGCGCAACTGGCTAAAAAGGGCGACAAGGCCGGTATCGGGGCTACGGCCCTGCTGACGCAGGCGGATGCCTTGCGGTCGAAACTGCTTTACAGCACCGAGCCGCTCGATGAGGCCGCCCGCGAAGATATTTTAAAACAAGCCGGCGCGTTGTATGAGCAGACATTGGCGCAGGCCCCTGCTACCGCTTCCGCCGTCGGTCGCGGCCACCTGGGGCTGGCCCTGATCGCCGAAGAACGCGGCGATATGGAGGCGGCGAAGAAACACTACGAGACCATCGTCTCGCTCAAAGACGGCCTTCTGGCCGGCACGACCTGGCCCGCCCGCGCCCGTCAGCGAATCGAGG
>CAZOCV010000103.1:0-2185 GCA_964578395.1 uncultured Pirellulales bacterium | reverse complement strand
AACCTATTCAAAGCCCTTGGCCCGGCGTCAAGGGCTTTGTCGTAACATTGACGGCCATGACCGAAGAACCCAACAGCCTCGACCAGCCCCTCGAAACCGAACCGGAAGAAGACGGCGGCCAGCACGCCTGCCTGATTATCCGCCGCCAGCTTCCCAACCCGCGTCTGGACAAATACCTCCACCACCGCTTCCCGGACTTCTCCCGCAACATCATCCAGCGGCTCATCAAGGAAGAAGCGGTAACCATCAACGGCCGCCCCACCAAGAGCAGCTACCAGCTCAAGCTCCACGACCGCATCGACCTGCTGCTGCCGCCGCCGGAGCCTGATACCATCGAGCCGGAGGAGATGCCGCTGGATATCCTCTACGAGGATGACCAGATCATCGCCCTGAATAAGCCCGCCTATCTGGTGGTGCACCCCGCTCGCGGCAACCGCGGCGGCACGCTGGTCAACGGCCTGGCCTGGTACAGCAACTCGCTCTCGACGGTCAACCAGAGCTTCCGCCCCGGCATCGTCCACCGCCTCGACCGCAACACCACCGGCGTAATGGTCATCGCCCGGACCGACACCGCCCACTGGCGTCTGGCCCATCAGTTCGAGCATCGCCAGACCCATAAGGAATACCTCGCCATTGTGCAGGGCACGATGGAATTCCGCTCCGACGTGATTGACATGCCGCTGGGCCGCCACCCCAAGGTCCGCGAGAAATACGCCGTCCAGCCCGACACCGGCAAGGAGGCCCAAACGCAGTATGAAGTGGAAAGGCAGTTCCGCGGCTACGCCCTCGTGCGGCTCAAGCCCAAAACCGGCCGGACGCATCAGTTGCGCGTGCACCTGAGCACCATCAAGCACCCTATCGTCGCCGACCTCATGTACGGCGGCAAGTACGTCACTCTCGAGCAGCTCGCCGATGGCCGCCCCCTGCCCGGCCCCGGCGAACCCGGCGGCGACCTCAAACCCGATGACCTGGTCATCGACCGCCAGGCCCTTCACGCCGCCAGCCTCGAACTCCGCCACCCCATCACCGCCGAGCCGATGCGCTTCGAGGCCCCCCTGCCGCCCGACATGCAGCGAATGCTAAGCCTCCTGGAAAAATACCGCGGCGGGTCATAGACCCTTTTAACGCCGCGGGCGCTCTGCCGCTCACCCGCTGCGTTCCTCGCTGCCACGGAGCGAGACATGATCAGAATAGAACTCAGAACTCAGAACTCAGAACTCAGAATCCAGAAGTCAGAAGGGCGGGCCGTGCCCGCCACGTGACGCGTCCGCCTGAGGCGGACTGCCCGCGTGGCCGGAGGCCCATATAAGCTATCGCCGGTTGTGCCGCTCACCCGCTCCCGTTGGTCGCCAGCCAAAGGCTGGACCGGATCGCCGCGGCCCCGAAGGGGCTTTTAGTTCGACGCGGGCGTTGTGTCGCTAACCCGCGGTCTTCGCCCGCTGCTCGGTTGGCGAGACATGATGATAGCCCCGGCTGATAAGCCGGGGTTCTTCGCCAGTGTGCGGCGTGGGGTGCGATAATGAAAAACCCCTGACTCTCGTCAGGGGCTATGTCTGATGGTGAGGGTCAGGCTTTTGCCGGTCAGCAGCACGCCGGCGGGGCGGCGGCGGCATCTCAAGACAAAGGCGACATCGGTTACGCCGCCGGCGAGCACCGGGGCGAGGAAGACAATCTCGCGGTTGGAGGTTTTCTGAAACGTGCTCACGCGCAGCGGCTGGCCCAGTTGGGGGCTTTCGAGGAATAATCCCTGCTCGCCGTCATCGGCGTCGAAGCTCAGCCGCGACCCGCTCAACTGCCCGATGCCGCCGGGTGTATAGATCGTATTGGGGGATTGCGTCGCCACATCGAAGTATTCCTGAATCACCGGGGCGGCGTTGTTCGGCCCGACCTTCTCGACGCGGGCGCTGGTGCGCACCGCTCGCTGCAAGCGCTTGCCCGCCGTAATGCTCACCGCGACCTCGTGTCGGCCATGCTCGAAGGCGGTCTCGGGCCCGTCGAAGCTGCCGCGAATCGTCGGCCGCAGCGTACAAATCCCGCCGAGCTGCACGGCCCGGCCGCTCACCAGCCGCCGCTCGATGACCTCGCACGCCTGAGCCAGCACCGCCGCCACCTGTGCCTTACTCGCCGCCAAGCCGCTCTCGGCAATCTCCGCGGCGATAGTATCCATCCCCTCCACCGGCAGCTT
>CAZOCV010000102.1:0-12377 GCA_964578395.1 uncultured Pirellulales bacterium | reverse complement strand
CTAACGTTTGATGAAATCAAGAAACTGGCCATCATCGGCTTATTTTCTGACGATGACCTATTGGAACGTTTCGTTTTAAAAGGGGGAAACGCGCTGGACTTGGTTTATAATATTTCTCCACGCGCATCTCTCGATGTGGACCTCTCCATGCAAACTGACATTGATCATGGTTCTCTGGTTGCCTTTCGAATAAAAATAGAAAAAGCATTGAAAAGTATCTTCAATGAAAGGGGTTACGAGGTTTTCGACGTAACTTTGGAGGAACAACCGAAAACCTCAAAAGATTTGATCCCATATTTTTGGGGTGGCTACTTACTAAATTTCAAGGTTCTGGAATCGGACTTATTTCGCGAAACAACCGCAAGTCCGGAGTATCTCAGCAGACGCGCGGAAGTTGTTGGTCCAAAGAATAGAAAAAACTAAAAGTTGATATTAGTAAGCATGAATACTGTGAAACCAAAAGATCTGTTACCATCGATGGCCACAGAATTTACGTATACACTCCAGAAATGATTGTCTTTGAAAAACTTAGAGCAATATGCCAACAGACGGAAGAATATTGCAGCCAAATGGGTAAGGTACACCGTCAGGCGAGAGCCAGAGACTTCTTTGATATTTATACCATTATCAGACATTTCAAAATAAATGTGACTGATCCGGATAATCTGACCTTACTCAAACATATTTTCGCAGCGAAGAATGTGCCGCTAACGTTACTTGTAACAATATCAAAATACAAAAACTTTCACCGTTCTGATTTTTCTTCCGTTCAAGACACACTGAAACCTGGGGAAAGGTTAAGAGATTTTGATTACTATTTCGATTTTGTCGTCATAGAATGCGACGACCTATCTAAAACCCTTGGGATAATATAGTCGCCATTTTTCAGAATACTCGATTTCCTCCATTTTATGAGTAAGATAAAAATCGTTTCGCATTGGCAACGATTGAAGTTGTTCGATTTCTGATTTCTCATACACACCAGCAGTGTCTAGATAAAAACCAATCGCTTGGTGATACGGATATACGTAATTTATCTTTTTTAAAGTTGATACTAATTTGCTTACGGACACTCTGCTTGAGGCTTTTTTGTAAGCGTTTAATACTTCGTAAACGCCCCCTGAGTACTCTGGTCTTACCGCAATATCGATCAACGTTCGCGTTATGTTTGTAACATGAATTTCGGCGCCTTCAAAATTGATTTCAATGACCCCCAAATTATCCGTCTGCATCCCATTGAGCAGACGAATTTTGTACCCTTGGTATTCCGCGATGTTTTTTGACATTCTGGCTGCGGTTTTAAATGCAAAGTCTATTCTTTTTTGCTCCAAAGCTGTTTTCTGGCGAGGCCTTTCTATTTGCTCACAATTGATATTCACCGTTTTGGGTATTTGCTCTGTTAGTTCATGGATATAAACAGCCGTGTAATGGCAAAAGTACGTTTTGGGCTTGAGAGTCATTAATATGCTGTATAATGACACATTACCCCAGATGTACCGAACTATTGGTCGGTTTGGGAAATCGAACCTTGCCTCACTAAGAGCGGTATTCTCGACTAAAAAACGTATAAATTTTCTTAAAGACATAGATTGGGGAAGCCGCCAAGATGTACGCTCAGCATCAAAAACCTTACTAATGTCTTTTTTGTCAAATATTCTTTTCGGGTATTTATCGAAGTATTTAACAATTTTCGGTTGTGCAATATGAATTTTACTTGGCATCCTCGTAATTCCTGTATTCAACCGTACTATTGTTAATATCGTAGATGCTATGATTCTGTAGTATATATACTACAGAATCATAGTCAAAGACTAATTTCTGAGATAAATATTACTCTTGATTTGGTGTATGAAAATGTATCCATATATTTGTAGTATATATACTACAAATATATACTCATATTACACGCCTTTAAAAGCCTGCTTCATCTATTGAAAATAATACTCTCTCCCTTATAAATTCGTATATATATATATTCCTTATGAATATCCATACAATTCCCCTGCCAAAAAAATAATTCGCGAGCAGACACCCCTAAAACCAATACCCCCCAATACCACCCTTACTATAATATCATGGCGATTTCGCGAAGTACTTGTCACGAATCGCGCGGAACACACCTAGCACTACATCTAGTTGTTCTCTCGTATGGGCTGCGGAAATCTGCGCCCGCAGCCGGGCGGTTCCCTGCGGCACAACCGGATAACCGAAGCCGGTTATCAGCACGCCTAAATCGAGCATTTCGCGGGCGATGCGAATGGCTTCGGCGGTATCGCCAATAATCACCGGACAGATTGCCGATGGCGAATCCAGCACTTCATAGCCTAAATTTTTCAGATTTTTGCGAAAATAGGCGACATTTTCCTGCAATTTAGTCACACGCTGGGGATTTTTGGCCAATAATTTCATCGCCGCCAGCGCTCCGCCCGTCACGGACGGGGGCAGGGCATTACTGAATAACTGCGGCCGACTGCGCTGGACCAGCAGGTCAATCACCGGCGCAGCGGCGGTCACAAAACCGCCGGCGGCTCCTCCCAGGGCCTTGCCTAACGTCCCGGTAATGATATCCACCTTCACCCCAAAGTGTTCCGGGGTGCCTTTGCCGGTTCGGCCCAAAACTCCGTGAGCGTGGGAATCATCCACCGCCACCAGGGCATTATTCGCACGGGCAAGCTTGACAATTTCCGGCAGGTTGGCCAAATCGCCCTCCATGCTGAAAACACCGTCAACGATAATCAGTTTGCGCCGGGCGGTCTGCGCCTGCTGCAAACATTCGGCCAGATTAGCCATCTCATTATGACGATAGACCAGCCGATTCACTTTTTTGCTGCATAACCGGCAGGCGTCGATTATGCTGGCGTGATTGAGTTCGTCGCTGATTACTACGTCGCCCTCGCCAAGTAACGTGGGAACCAAAGCTTCGTTGGCGTTCCAGCAGGAAACGTAGGTTGTGGCGGCCTCCATGCCGAAGAAACCGGCGATGAATTTTTCCAGTTCCAGATGCAGCGACATCGTTCCGCAAATAAACCGCACCGAACCCGTGCCGAAACCATGCTGTGCCAACGCCGCCTGCGCCCCGGCAATAACCTCCGGCTCATTGGCCAATCCCAAATAATTGTTACTGCAGAGATTGATGACTTCGCGGCCGTCATCCAGCGTCACCACCGGTCCCATCGGACCGGTAAGTACGGGCTGCTGTTTATATTTGCCTTCCCGGCGCAGCATATCAATATCAGCACGAATATCGTCGATAACCTTGCTCATGTTTACCTCTGCTTGTTTTGTGTTTTCACCAACGAATCGTTAATTAACTAGTTCCTGTTGCCCAAAGCCTTGGCGCAACACTGTCATACCCGCGAAAGCGGGCATCCAGACGAAAATACTGGATTCCCGCCTGCGCGGGAATGACAAAAATTCTTTTCCGCAACAGGAACCAACTACTCAATTCCAGTCCAGAATAACCTTACAGGCGGTTCCGGCCTGCATGGCCTTGATGCCTTCTTCGAATCGGTCAAAAGGCAGCCGCAGGGAAATCACCGGCTCAATTAATTTGGGCTGGCGCCGCAGAAAACTTTCACACTGATACCACGTATCAAACATACGCCGGCCATTAATACCATGAATGGTCAAACCCTTAAATATAATTTGTTCCGCCAGCGGGATGGACACATCATTGGAGGGAATGCCCAGTAAACTGACATCGCCGCCGTTTCGCACGCAGCGCAACCCCCCAACAATCGCGTGGGGATGGCCGCTCATTTCCAGCAGCACATCGGCGCCGCCGCGGTCCGTGAGTTTTTTAATTTTGGCTTCATCGGCCTGTTCCAATACTTCATCGGCGCCCATAATTTTTGCCAGTTTGCGTTTTTCCGGAGCCGGATCAACGGCAATGATGCGGTCCGCCCCACCGGTATGCGCGATACCAATCGCCATCAGTCCAATCGTGCCGCAGCCGGTAATGAGCAACTGCCGGCCGGAAATGGGCTGGGCCATTACCGTGTGCATGGCATTGCCGAAAGGATCGAACAGGCATGCCTGATCATCGCAAATTTCGGGATCCACCTTCCAGATATTGGTTTCGGGCAATACCACATACTCCGCAAAACACCCAGAAATATCGACGCCGATAATATCGACATAAGCACAAATATGGCTCTGCCCGGTTCGGCAACAATAACAACGGCCGCAGCCGACATGGCCTTCGCCGCTTACCCGGTCGCCAGGCTTCACCGATTTTACGGCCACGCCCACTTCTTCGACAAAACCAACAAACTCATGGCCGGCAATCAGCGGGGGCTTGATTCGTCCGGCCGCCCAGGCATCCCATTCATAAATGTGCCGGTCCGTGCCGCAAATACCCGTTTTGGATACTTTGACCAAAACATCACCGGGACCGGGTTTGGGCTTGGGATTATCCGCAACTTGTAATCCGACGGCCGCACGAGGCTTAATAATTGATTTCATCAAGTCAGCTCCAAAATAACATTAACTCATTGCGCCATAAATACTTACGACCACAATCACCTATGGTTCACTTCCTATGATATCAAATTCATTATATTGGACAAGAAAATAATTTATTAAATTACATTTTTCTTTTTCGTCTTGTAACCTGTTTCAGTAAAATTACTTAGTAAACAATTCCGTTTAAGGAAAAGATATGGCCGGAGAAGCGACAAAAATCGGTGGACGGCTGAAAGCACGGCGAACGGCGCGTAAACTGAGCCTGGAGCAGTTAGCGGGCATGTCGGGGGTTTCCAAGGCAATGCTCAGCCAGATTGAACAGAACAAAGTTAATCCCACGCTGGTGGTTATCCTCAAAATTACCAACGCTCTGCAAATCACGCTGGAAGACCTGGTGGGCGCGCCCCATCGCGACAACATCCTGCGGGTCATTCGCGCTGATGACACGCATTATACCTATCGCGCCGATGAACAAACGACTCTGAGAACGCTTAGCCCCATCAGCCTGGAAAAAAGCATCGAGTTTTACCGCATTCTTCTGGAAACAAATGGGGAACTGGCCAGCGAGGCGCACTTTCCGGGCACAGAGGAGTTTCTTTATCTGGCCCGCGGCAAGCTGCAGGTCACCAGCGGCTCACAAACGGATATTCTCAACAAGGATGATTCCATCCACTACCGCGCCGATGTGGCCCACGTCCTCAAAAATATCGGCAAAGGGCCGCTCGAAGCGTATTTGGTGGTATGGTATAAAAACGAATAGAATCAATTCTCAACTTTTATTTTTTTCAGGTAATCCTGAGGAATATCAGCGTTCTTGCGGCCCGCCAAAGCAAAATAATATAACGGCTCGCCCGTAATCGACAACCGATGGCAATACCGTTCCAGATGGTATAAATCCAGATATTGCGAAAATATTAATTCTCGAATCGTTCGTGAAAATCCCGTATTATCACAATTGTCCAAAAACGTTTCCTTGACGTTAAATGCCATCCATCCCTCCGTTTGCAGCAAATTAAATCCCTCGACAAAGGCACGAACCGGAATGTCGCCGAACCCCAGCGCTGATACGGACACCAGGCAATCCAGTGACCACGACGTTATATCGTCGCGCTCGTCCGTCGTCAAACAGGCCAAATCCGCTACATAATAATCATCATAAACGCCGGGGCGGTCGCGCTCCGCAGCTTCCAGCGCTTCGGGAATAATGTCAACTCCCACCAGACGCGACACGCCCAATCGTTTCAACATTTCACCCACCACCCCATTGCCCGCACCCAAATCCAGCACGCGCAATTCACTCATATTTTTATCCGCCTGAGCAAGTGTGGCCTTGAGAATATCGCATATCTTCTGCGGGGAAACACATTTTAAGCGGTCGCTATAAAGCTGCTCGTATAATCCCTGAATCTTATAAATTTCATTATAATCATGAAACCGAATCCGAAGACGGCCGGAAGGGTCATTCAAATAAAAAAAAGCTTCATCTTGTTGAAGCCCTTCCTGGGTGCGAGGAAATTGCAAACGGTGTCGTTTTGGCAATATGGTTTTCTCCAGTTTTGGATTAACATTAACATGGCGCATAAGGTTCCCATACGTATGACAAACGCCCTTGCGTGGAACTAATTCAACGTCACGTCGCGTGGATTTATGTTTTGAGGTCAACATGTTAATATTATTTTACCTCTGAACGGATAACCTGTCAACCATTGCCTGTAATTTGTGCCATAGCCTCCAGAAATTGTCACAATTATCTGGCAAGACTACCTTTACACGTCAAAAAAATCTATTTGTAATGCCGTAACGATCTCCTCCAAATTAAATTTGCATATAACTCTCGATCTTTTATGTTTGCATTACGGGTTTTCTTTTGGTTAACATAATTTCATGGTGTTGAATATTCATTTATATCTCGTTAATCAAATATGAAAATCGTTCACATTATCACGAGGCTTATTCTGGGCGGCGCTCAGGAAAATACACTGCTGACCTGCGAAGGCCTGCATGCCCGCGGCCATGATGTAGCGCTAATTACCGGCCCGGCCCTGGGGCCGGAAGGACAGCTTCTCGACCGCGCCCGCGCCGGCGGTTATCGCGTCATCGAAGTCAACGGCCTGCGCCGCGCCGTTAATCCTCTGCGCGATATGCCGGTCTATGGACGGCTGAAAAAACTTCTGCATGAACTGGACCCTGATATTGTTCACACCCATTCGGCCAAAGCAGGGATTCTGGGCCGCCGCGCGGCATGGAAAATTCGTATCCACACCGACAATTGCTGTCCCACGTGCGCCCGCGTGGACCGCGCCCGACAGGAACAACATGGACGCCCGAAAATCGTTCATACCATTCACGGGCTGGCCTTTCATCCCTATCAAAATGCCTTACTGAATCGCTGGTATATTGCCTGCGAGCGTGCCGCCGCCCGGCAAACCGATGCGTTTATTTCCGTCGCCCAGGCGATGACCGAGCAGTCGCTTGCCGCGGGCATCGGCCGCCCTGAACAATACACCCGCATTTTTAGCGGTATGGAAACAGACGCTTTTTTACAACCGCGCACGCAGGAAGAGGTTGGGGCGATACGCCGGGAATTTAGTTTGCCCCCGGAGGCCGTCGTCATCGTTACCGTGGCGCGATTATTCGCGCTGAAAGGCCACGAATTCATCATCGACGCGGCACGCAAGTTGGCGGAAAAATTCCCCACGGTTCATTGGTTATTTGTCGGGGATGGAAGCTGGCGGGAAAAAATTCAGCGGCAAATCGACGACGCCGGATTGAACGGCCGGTTCCACCTGACTGGCCTGGTAAACCCTCAAAGAATACCTGACATTCTCCACGCCAGCGATATCCTTGTGCATTGTTCGCTGCGCGAAGGTCTGGCCCGCACCCTGCCGCAAGCCCTGCTGTGCGCTAAACCCGTCATCAGCTTTGACGTGGATGGCGCGCGGGAAGTGGTTATCAATAACCAAACCGGCTTTCTGATACCTCCCCGCGACCTTGGTAGCTTAATCGACGCCCAGGCGGCACTCATCAGCGATGCTGATTTGCGACGGCGATTAGGCCAAACCGGCCGGGAACACTGTCGCCAATCCTTCGACCACCGCCTTATGGTTAGTCAAATCGAACAACTCTATCATAACCTGATATAAGCGCCGGCTCCAGGGCCGCCGGCCCGTGGATTTCTTATCTTATTTAATAATAATGAGTTACATACCTTTTCTCTATTATTGCTCCTCCTGCCGGTTTTGCGGTATAATATAAGGTTTGAAGTTCCGGTTTTGAGGATATGTTTTATGAGCGATGATAATCAGTCGAAATCATCCTGGGCCAGCCAGACGCCCGCCCGCAAGCTGGATGTGCCCAAGGGATTATGGCGCAAGTGCCCCAAATGCGAACAAATGCTTTTTTCGCGCACGGTTACGGAAAATCTGGAAGTCTGCCCGGAATGCGACTATCACTTCCGTATCGGCGCACGGATGCGCATCAGCCAATTGGCTGACGAGGGCGCATTCGAAGAATGGCTGGCCGACTACACCGCCTCCGATCCCCTCGAATTCGTGGATAGTAAACCCTATAGCGAACGCATCAAGGATTATCGGGAAAAAACCGGACTTAATGAAGCGATGGTTATGGGTAAAGCCTTTATTCGCGGACGCGAAGTGGTGCTGGGCACGCTGGATTTCGATTTCGCCGGGGGCACAATGGGTTCGGTCGTGGGCGAAAAAATCGCCTATGCCGCCGAACAGGCGGTGGAACTGAAAATCCCACTTATTCTGGTAAGTTGCGGCGGCGGCGCCCGGATGCAGGAAAGCGTGCTGAGCGTATTGCAGATGGCCAAAACCAGTGCGGCGGTGGGCCGGCTTCATGACAGCGGCGGTCTGTACATCTCCGTACTGACCGATCCCACGATGGGCGGCATCACGGCCAGTTATGCCATGCTGGGCGATATCATTATTGCCGAACCGGGGGCACTTATCGGCTTTGCCGGCCCGCGGGTGATATGGCAAACCATAAAAGTCGAGCTGCCCGAAGGTTTCCAGAAAGCGGAATTCCTGCTGGAGCATGGGTTTATAGACCGTGTCGTGCATCGCAAAGAACTGCGCTCGGAGTTGGCCCGGCTCATCGACTATCTGCCCGTGTCTCCGGCCGAACGTTGACAGTGGGCAGCTAAAAGGGTATTATTCGCCCCTTGCGTTTTGGGACGAAAAGGTTCCGCGGGCAGACGCCCGAATACGCAAATTGATGGTGAGAGTAGCTCAGTTGGATAGAGCACTAGGTTGTGGTCCTAGGGGCCGCGGGTTCGAGTCCCGTCTCTCACCCTTGATGTTATTCCTTTTCAGTAAATGAGTTAGTGCGTGTTACGGAAAACACAATTCGTGCCGTGTCCGCCTCTGACGGACACGACACTTTTTAGGCAGGCCCCAAAAGAAACTATATTATGAGTTGGCTCAAAAACGCTTTCGCGGTTCCCCGATCCCATCCCCAGGGATACAGCCGGGAGGAGCTTTTGCTGCTGGATAAACTCGCCCAAAAAGTTCATCAGCACAAAATGGCCCTTCCGGCGATTCTGTTTCTGGAGACGATGAAACCGCTGGCGTTTGTCGGCAGTCAGGTCATGGTTTTTTTTCAGCCCCTGATGAGCGCGCTTTTTTCCACGCAGGATTACGACCTGTTAAGTGCGATGCTGGAAGATCGGCAAACGGTGGAATTGCTCCTGGAGAAAATCGAACACTTACAAAAACGAGAAACGGATAAATGACCGCTATTGACCCCCGGAAGATAAACGTAATTTTAGCGACAGATTGCGGCAGTACGACCACAAAAGCCATTTTAATAGAGAAGATCGGCGAGGTGTATCGCCAGACGCACCGCGGCGAAGCGCCGACGACGGTGGAAGCGCCGTTCGATGATGTGACTATGGGCGTGTTAAACGCCGTTCAAGAAGTAGAGGAGCTTTCCGGCCGAAAACTGCTCGATGACAACGGCAGAATACTCAAGCCCGCGCGCGACGGCCAGGGATGCGATATTTATATTTCGACCTCCAGCGCCGGCGGCGGGCTGCAAATGATGGTGGCGGGCGTGGTGCGGAAAATGACTGCTGAAAGCGCTGAGCGAGCGGCTTTAGGCGCCGGCGCCGTCGTGATGGACGTTTTAGCGTCGAATGACCAACGGCTGCCGCACGAACAAATTCAGCGCATACGGCAGTTGCGTCCGGATATGATTTTGCTTTCGGGCGGGGTTGACGGCGGGACCAAAACGCATGTCGTCGAGCTGGCGGAACTGACCGCGGCGGCCGATCCGAAACCGCGGCTGGGCATCGGCTATCAGTTGCCGGTTATTTACGCGGGCAATAAGGACGCCCGGCCCGACGTCGAACGCTGCCTGGCGGACAAAACCGACCTTAAGATGGTGGACAATCTCCGGCCGGTGCTGGAAAGGGAAAACCTCGGGCCGGCGCGGGAAAAAATTCACGACCTCTTTTTAGAACATGTCATGGCGCAGGCGCCGGGTTACAAAAAACTCATGGGCTGGGTCGATGCCGACATCATGCCCACGCCCAGCGCGGTCGGGTCGATTTTGAAAACCATCGCCGAGCAGCGGCACATCAACGCGGTGGGCGTGGATATCGGCGGAGCAACCACGGATGTGTTTTCGGTTTTTGGCGGGACGTTTAACCGAACGGTCAGCGCCAATCTGGGGATGAGTTATTCCATTTCCAACGTCTTCGCCGAAGCCGGCCTGGACAACGTGATGCGCTGGACGCCACTGGTCATCGATCAGAGAGATTTGCGTAATCGCATCAAGAATAAAATGATACGGCCCACGACGATACCGCAGACACTGGAAGAACTGCTTTTGGAACAGGCGGTGGCCCGGGAAGCGCTGCGTCTGGCGTTTATTCAGCACAAAAGTTTCGCCACCGAGCTAAAAGGCGTGCAGCAGCAGCGCACCATCGGCGACACCTTTGATCAGGACGCCGGTGAACACACCCTGGTGAATATGCTTCGCCTGGATTTGCTGGTCGGTTCGGGAGGCGTATTGTCGCACGCACCGCGGATGGAACAAACCGCGATAATGATGATAGACGCCTTTTGTCCGGAAGGAATCACCCTGCTGGCCAAAGACAGCATTTTTATGATGCCTCATCTGGGCGTTCTGGCGCAGGTTCACCCGCGGGCGGCCACGGAAGTTTTTGAAAAAGATTGCCTGATATATCTGGGCACATGCATTGCGCCGGTGGGAACGGCCAAAGCCCAGCAGGAGATAATGAGCTATACGCTGCAATTTTCCGACGGGAAAACGGTGCAGGATACTCTGAAATTCGGCCAGATGAAGCGGTTGGTGCTGGGTGTGGGCGAAAAAGCCCGGCTGACGGCCGAACCCAGGCGCGGCTTTGATTTGGGAGAAGGCAAAGGCCGAAAGGTGGAGCGGGATATTCTCGGCGGAACCGCGGGCATTATTCTGGACGGGCGCGGACGGCCGCTGGCGCTGCCCTCTGAGACGAAATTACGGGTGGACCTGCTAAAACAATGGTTTGGCGAACTCAACGTTTATGACCAAAAACTCTAAAAGGCAATTTATCATCCATGGCGCATTCATATACCCCCGGACTTAAAGTAACGTATTCCACGACCATCACCAAAAAAAGAATTTTGCCTTTAAAAGGCGATGTGGTGGTTGAGGTCAACACCGCGGTCGAACCCGAAACGGTGGTGGCGCGCACGTATCTGCCCGGCGAAGTGGTCCCCGTCAATGTCGCCAATCTGCTCAATATTCCCCCGGGAGATGTTCCTGAGAGCATGTTGAAAAAAGAAGGCGACGCCATTCGCAAAGGGGAAATCATTGCCCAGAGCAAAGGCATTTTGGGCTTGTTTAAATCCCGCACGACGGCCACCCTCGATGGAACCATTGAGACGATTTCGGGCGTTACCGGCCAGGTGCTGCAGCGCAGCCCGGCGATTCCGGTGGAAGTTCAGGCGTATATGCAGGGAGTGGTGCAGGAGGTTATCGCGTCCGAAGGCGTGGTGGTTGCGACAGAGGGGGCATTTGTGCAGGGTATTTTCGGGATTGGCGGGGAAACCTTCGGGGTCATCAAGCGCGCCTGCTCCAACCCGTCCGAAGTGCTCACCGAGGATAACATAGCCGCGGAGCATAAAGACGCGATTCTGGCCGGAGGGAGCCTGGTGACCGCGCCGGCGCTGAAAAAAGCCATTCGCGTCGGCGTTCGGGCCATCGTGGTGGGCGGTTTTGATGACCAGGACCTGCGGGATTTTCTGGGTTATGACATCGGCGTGGCCATTACCGGGTCCGAGAAGCTTGGGATTACGCTGATTGTCACCGAAGGTTTCGGCCGGATGGACATGGCCCAGAGAACGTTTGAACTGCTCAGCAGTTTTGAGGGCAGGCGGGCTTCGGTCAACGGCGCCACGCAGATTCGCGCGGGGGTGATTCGGCCGGAGGTGATTATCCCCTCGCCCCAGAGCCGAACCGCCGGCGCCGGAGAGGCTTTGGCTTTCTCACAGGGTTTGACAAACGGAACCCTGGTTCGTATCATACGGCAACCTTATTTTGGCCGGCTGGGAAAGGTCGTTTCCTTGCCGGCTGAATTGCTGGTTCTGGAGTCAGGCTCAAAAGCCCGCAGCGTCGAAGTCCAATTTCCCGACGGTGAGCGCGTGCTGGTTCCCAGAGCCAATGTGGAATTGATTGAAGGGTAGAATGATGACACATTCTTTTCATGGTAAATTCCGTCTTTCGCGTCGCGGTCAAAGGGCCGGTGTTACGGTCTTTCTCGGCCTTGTCGTGCTGTTTATCGGAGCGAAGGAACTTGCGGCTCAGACCAACAGCCTGGCCCCGGACGGCATTTCGCCTCCCGCGCAAGCAACCGCCAAAGATACTCCCGGCGACGCCGGCGGCAGCAT